>NZ_JAUBPE010000004.1:0-177706 GCF_036700565.1 Microcoleus pseudofavosus SVA1_A4 | reverse complement strand
TCAGATTGCACTCACTTTCTTCACTTCTCTGCTGCAAAAGCGATCGTATCCCTCTTTAAAAACTGTCCGGAGTATTGAATAATATGAATTACGAACAATTACAAAAGTTAACCCCCAAAGACTTTAAACGCTACTGTGGAGTACATCAAGAGACATTCAAAGAGATGGTAAAAATAGTCAAAGCGGAAAAAATACTTCAAAAAAAATCAGTCAGACCAAGTAAATTGTGCGGAGAAGATCAAATCTTAATGACATTATCCTATTTGCGAGAATATCCTACTTTTTTTCATCTGGGAATTAAATGAGGTATTAATGAATCAAATGCTTATCGAATTGTAATTAGGACTGAGAAAGCTTTAATAAATTCAGGTTTGTTTAATTTACATGCTAAAAAAAAATCAAAGTCAAAATGAGATATAAACTGTAGCGGTGGATGTGTCAGAGCATGAAATAGAGCGTCGCAAAAAAAAGCAAAAGAAATATTATAGTGGCAAGCAAAAATATCATAAAATAAAATCGCAAGTTTTAGCCAACACAAAAAGTACCGAAATAATATGTACAGCTTTTAGTAACGGGAAAACGCATGATTTTAGTTTGTTTAAAAAAAGCAAGATCGGGATGAATGAAGAACTTGAACTTTTAGGTGATAAAGGTTATCAAGGAATCAAAAAGATTCAGACTAATAGTAGAACACCGCTCCAAAAAAAAACTGAGTCAAGCCGAATAATTTTTAAATCGGCAACGGGGAAAATCCAGAATTATTATTGAAAATATACATCGAAGTTTAAATATATTTAGAATACTTTCATCAAGATATCGTCATCGAAGAAGACGCTTCGGATTAAGATTTAATTGGATCGCTGGTATTTATAATTATGAACTTTCTTTGAAGACAAATTAGCGCTCGCCTGAGACTTTCGCAAGAGGTCTAGTTATCCAAGTTTTCAGGCGTTAGCGAGAATCATATTTCTGAGTTTCGGCGGGGCAAGACTGGCATCTCTACGGAGGTGCTGTGGAAATTAATCGAGGCAATGGACGAGATTAAGCCGGGAGCCCGCGTTTACTTCTGTAATCGGCTGACGGGGGGAGAGGGATGTGGCAACAGCAGCCAGATGTCAGTGCCAAAGCAACTAGAGTCTTTGTTAGATATGCAGATATTGGTGGATGGACTCTCTGACGACAGTTTGGCCTTGCTACTGATGGTGGTGGTGGCGCGGATTAAGAAGGGTGTTTCCTCTCATGCGAAGGGTTTAGAGCTAATTGGCTAATAATTTTACCGCTAGGAAAGTGCAGGCAAGAAGTCCACAGCTATTGCCCCATTTCTGAAACCATTTCTGAACACGGATTAAGAGAGATTACGTTGATTTCATTGATTTTTTTATCGGCTCTAAAAATCTGTGAAATCCTTTGAAACATCAAAAATTAGAAAAGAGCGGACAGTCTCCCTTGAGACAACTTTAACAGCAGCTAAGTCTGACGGGTGACAACAAGAGTCAAAATCATAGATAAAATCAACGATATAGCCAAGAGACTCCTCTCTCCTGAATGGTAGCATCCCGTTTTACAAAATTTAAACATGGCTTCGATACCACATCGTCAGAATCAGTTGGCGTGCCATGAGTGATGCCATCTAAACAATATAAACCTATGCAAAAATCGCTAGGTCTTCTCCTTGCTATTGTATTTTTTGTTGTAAATATATAATGGTAGTTTCCAGAAGGAAGAGTGATTTCACCCTTTTCATGGATAAAATCTACACTGCTGTAATTTGCCTGTAAGTGCAGCAAATTCATTGAAATTGCCAACCCATATTTGATTACCTTTAAATTTGGCAATTGTCATTTCCAGAAATTAGATATCGGCAGAGCTGGGCTTGCGGTTTCAGATTCATTTTGGGAGATTTCGGAAAGCTTCTCTACTCCTCGAACACGATTTCCCAAGGTTTGACCAGCAGGCTATTTGATCGAGGAGCGATAGTGTCTGAAAACAACTTTATACCACCAGGGGCCGAAGCTAGCTGCTTCTGTTTATTGGCTTTCACCCACTCAACGAACTTGAAACCCGGTAGTCCGCCCGACTTGCGGTACTGGGCCCGGCGCCACCAAAACGTCGGAAAATTCACCTGTCGGTAATCTGTCGGCTTGAGGAATTTTAAAAAGTTTGAAATACGAGCTTTGCTTTTTTGGCATTTTCCTAAAAATTTAGCATACTAAATACGGAAGAACCATATAAAAGACTACACTACTAGCAATTTTTTTGATGAAATTATTAAAATAATCTGAACTTACAGAGGTACTAAAATGCGGGTATTAAAGCCTGTATTCATTTTATAATCAGGCTTACAGGCTTTTTTAGTACATCTGCGCGGGGTAATTTCAGTTTAAAGGTATGAGGGAATTACAAATTAGGAATTATATTAGCTCTCTACTTTGTACTAGCAATCCCTAACTTAGCTCCCTTAATTCCGCGTAATCGATCCATAACTGCCACAACATTCCCGTGATAGACGCTTTTATCCGCATTCAGGATAATTAAGGAGCTCTGATTTGACCCCATCACCTGCCGCACCGTACTCTCAATCTGGTCTAAGTTGACTGACTTTTTATCAACCATTAATTTTCCCTGAGCATCAATGGTGACGGTGATTTTAAAAGGTGCTTCCTGACTCTGAGAGGTTGATGCTTTCGGTAAATTTACTGGCAGACCCTCGGATTTGGATAAAGACAGAGAGGAAACAATTAAAAACGTCAATATGGCGAAGACCACATCAATCATTGGCACGATGTTAATCTGGGGAATATTATCAGGTTCATCGGGTAGGCGCATATTTAGATTCTCTTAGTAGTTGTTCGTAGCGGTGACGGTACAGTAACTCTAGCTGGCCTCCGGCTTCCTGAATAAAAGCTATCTGCTGTAAGTAAAACCCGCGAAACATATTGGCAAATAGGAGCGTAAAAATTGCCACCACTAACCCCAGTGCCGTAGAGATGAGGGCTTCGCTAATCCCAGCGGTAACTCCTGCGGCATTGGTGCCCCCGGCATCCCCCAGTTTGAGGGCACCAAAGGTAGCAATTAACCCCAAAACTGTTCCGAGCAACCCAAATAACGGGGAAACGCTGATAATGGTGTCAAATATTGTATTGAATCGCTTCAGGATGGGGATTTCTGCCTGAGCGCCACTCTCTAGGGCCAAACGAAATTCTTCGATGTTGGGCGAGTCTAATTCTAAAGCTTCTAAAAAAATCCGGGCTAGGGGCAAATCGCCGTTTACTTGTAACTTTTTGATCGCGGAATCGGGGTTTTGACTGTATACTTGTAGCACTTCCCGCACCACTCGCCGCTGCCGCCGATTTACCTTAAACCAAAACGCAAGACGCTCTACGATCAGCGCTACTGCTGCGATTGACGAGGCAAACAGCGGCCAAGCAACAATGCCTGCTGCCTTAAAAATGTAAATGAGATTATCCATTGGTTTTTACTATCGCTAGCTCTGTTGAATGATCGCAAGCTGCCTAATGGTGCAATTAGCCCGATCGAAGGCTGGTAGAGTTTCTGCGTCAAGTCGGTATAAGTGATTCAGACTGCAAATTGTTTCACTCAAGCGCGATCGCGATCGTACAAACGCACTACCTGTATGTGACTCTCTTCGTCTGTACCCAAAATGCTCCTACTGCGATCCCGACCGATTTTTCTCCCAGTGCTTGCTTGCTAAAGATTTGCGTTAGGACTTGACAATAATCTTCAATACTTTAAATGATTCTCAACTAGGTTTCCACAAAATTCAGTCTTTGTCAAGCCATCACCCACGATTTTTAATAAAAAATACTTATTGATAATCAGCTAAATATCATAAAGACTTATGAATTTATTCTCTAAAAAGCTTGAGAATGCTGAAATTTGTTGGTAAATTCGGGTGTGGAGTATTGCAGTTAAGGAATTTTGGAAGTTTGCCCTGTCAGAGTCCGAACATTGACAGCGCCCCTGGGAGCAACGCAGGCCCACCCAAAAGAAATGCTCAGTGGTGGCGTCTACTGGCTCTCTCAAAATTAAATAAATGAAAATTAATTGCAAGAGTCTTGAAAAGGATGACAGTCTTCTTATAGGATGGGTAGGTTCATTATTGATAGCAAGCTCAACCTGCAGTTGGTAGCTTGTTTCGGGTTATGTGGGGGAGCCAGCGAGGATGTTGCCAACCCATCAATAAAGGAGATCGATCGGGCATGAGTTTTTCAAATTTTTCGGCGACGCAAAGACAACAACAAGAAGAAGCTCTCAAAAAAGTGCTGGCGATCGGTCTGCTAGCCTCAACCTTACTGCACGGTGTCGCGCTGCCGCTGCTCCTCAAGTTGGTCAAACCTGCTGAATTTGCAGAAGATCCCATTGAAATTGTTGTGCTTGATGAGCCTAAAGTAGAGGAAACCAAGCCAGAGCTGGCTATTCCAGAAAAGGTATCTCCCCCGCCGGAGACGATCGAACCAGAACCGCTAGCAGAGCCCACTCCCCCAGAGGAGTCACCGATAGCGGCAACACCCCCACCGATTCCAGAGGAGTCACCGGTTGCGGCAACACCCCCACCGATTCCAGAGGAGTCACCAGTTGCGGTAACGCCACCACAGATTCCCAAGGAGTCACCGATAGCGGCAACGCCCCCGCCGATTCCAGAGGAGCCACCGGTTGCGGCAACGCCCCCGCCGATTCCAGAGGAGTCACAGGTTGCGGCAGCGCCACCACCAGAGATTAATAATAAAGAGCAGCCCTTAACGGAAACTTCGCCACCAACTCCTGTGGAGCCTTCCCCGATCGCACCTACACAAGATTTCAATTCCCCAGAAAATCCTAAAACCCCGATCGCCAACGAACCCCAAAACCCCTCGCCCGATCCAAAAATTGATAGCCCCAGCACAACGGCGAGCCAGGAATCCCTTCCCAGCGAACCACCCGTTACCGCCTCCCGCCCCAGGGGCGCTAGGAGTTCCGCAGACTTTACAAAAGATGCTGGAAACCCCAAGTCCTCCGACAGCCCTGAAAAAAATAACCCGCTCTCCCCATCTGCTTCGGCGGGTAGCGGTGAGCCTTCCTCAGATGCACCAAATTTTTCTTCCGGGCCCATACAGCGATCGCCCGGGGCTGGCTCGCCAGTCACAGCTACTAGGCCAGGAGGAGGCGGCAATTCTGGAAATGCGATCGGAGGTGTAGGAAACCTCGCCTCCTCTGGAAGCCCAGGAGGCGGAAGCCCTGGAGGAAGTGCGTCAAACTCACCATCCGGCGGCGCCACCGAAAATGGCGACATACCTTCCTCAGAGCCATTTGGGACTGGTTCGGGGCGATTGGGGGGCTCGTCTGCTGCTGGCTCACCAGTCACAGCTACTAGGCCAGGAGGCGGTGGCAATTCTAGAAATGGGAACGGAGGTGTAGGAAACCTCGCCTCCTCTGGAGGCCCAGGAGGCGGAAGCCCTGGAGGAAGTGGGTCGAACTCATCATCCGGTGGAGGTGGAAATGGCGGCGGGCTTTCGTCAGAGCCATTTGGCAGCGGTTCGGGAGCGGTGCCAAAACCGACAAATCCAGTCCGAAGGGTGAGTCCTTCGCGGGCTTCCGGCCCGGCTCCAGGCACTTGCATTAGCTGCGATAAACCTGACTATCCGAGCGCAGCCAGACAAGAAGGGCGGGAAGGCCGAGTGCAAGTCAAGTTTGACGTTGACCCCAACGGTAAGGCATTCAACATCGCAATCTTGATTTCTAGCAACTACGACGACTTCGATCGCGCAGCGATTAAAACAGTAGAAAAATGGAAATTCGCCTCATCAGAGAGTGGCATTCAAGGAAAAACAGCATCCATTACCTTCCGGCTCGATGATTAGGGAATTGCTGGAAACATCAGTAATTTGCCTGGGAATTCAGTACCAGGCACGCAAGTGCAAACTTAAAAATTTAATTTTTTGTGAATTATGAATTTGGGAATATCGTCAGAAAAATTAAGTAAACTTCAGCGACTTGGACTCGCTCTATTACTTGGTTCTAACTTGGGAATGGCTATGTTGTTTGCCAACCCTCACAGCGCAATGGCAGGAGTAATTACTTTACCCGATGGCGGACGTTGCGAGGGAGAATTGAGTGAGGGAAAACTCAGCGGCCCCGGCATCTGTCAATATGCCAACGGCGATCGCTACGAAGGCCAATTTCTCAACGGCCAACCTCACGGTCAAGGCATCTATACCTTTAAAGAAGAAGGTCGATACCAAGGAGAATTTGCCTTGGGTGAATTCAACGGTCAAGGTGTCCGCGAATTTCCTAACGGCAACCGCTACGAAGGCAGTTTTAAAAACGGTGAGTTCGATGGTACAGGTACTTTTACCTCAACTAACGGCATTCGTTACGAAGGCTCTTTTACCAATAGTTCTCCCAGCGGTCGAGGGGCTTTTACGTTTAGTGATGGCACTCGCTGCGAAGGAGATATTAAAGAAGGAAAAGTTAACGGCAAAGGCGTCTGTCAATATGCTAATAAAAACCGCTACGAAGGAGAGTTGCTGAATAACTTGCCTCACGGACAGGGAACCTATACCTTTGCTGAAGGAGGTCGTTATGAGGGGCAATTTAGTGAAGGGCAATTTCACGGCAAAGGGGTTCGCGAATATCCGAACGGCAACCGCTATGAAGGAGATTTTGTGAAGGGCAACCCTCAAGGTCAGGGATTGCTTACTTTTAAAGAAGGGGGACGTTATCAAGGGCCGTTCGACAGTGGAGACTTTAGTGGTGAAGGTGTCCGCGAGTTCGCCAATGGAAATAGCTATAAAGGCACTTTTGTCAAGGGTAAGATGAGCGGGAAAGGAGTTTACGTTTTTGCGAATGGCGATCGCTGCGAAGGCGAATTTCGCGAGGGTCAGTTCAGCGGCAAAGGTAGCTGCATTTACGCCAATGGCGATCGCTATCAAGGTGAATTCCTCAACGGTCAAAAACACGGTCAAGGTTCCTACATTTATACAGATGGAACTAAGCTAGAAGGAAATTGGCAACAGGGGCAGCTTCAAAAATAACCCTATAACCTATCTCGTCCTACTTGTTTCCCCCCCTCCTCACCAATGACATCATGTGCTTTATAGCCGGCATACTGGCGTTTTATAGCGCTTTTCAATTTGATGAGTGTAGGGGAGGGCTTTTAATTTCACCTCCGATTTACACTCTTTTTGCGAGTGCGGTCGATCGCACTGCACCCAGAAAATTCTGATTTCGAGTGCAGTGGGGAAACAAGATAATTAGATAACAGCAGGGGCTTTCATCGCCAAAATGCGATCGATCGCATCCTCAACAACCTTATCAGGCGTCGAAGCACCCGAAGTCACGCCCACCACAATTTTACCATCAGGCAACCAACCTTCAGCCACGACCAAATCTCCCCCCAAAGGCTTGTGTTCGATCCGATTTCCAGGTAAAATGCGCTCCGCACAATCAATGTGATAAGAAGGAATAGTTTTATCGATCGCAATCTCCTGCAAGTGCGTAGTATTAGAAGAATTAAAACCCCCAATTACCAGCATCAAATCCAACTTTTCCTCAACCAAACTCAACATAGCATCTTGCCGTTCCTGAGTCGCATCGCAGATAGTATTAAAACTCAGAAAATGCTCGTTCAAATTCTCCGGTCCAAACTTCCGCATCATCGTCTTTTCAAACAACTTGCCAATGTTCTCTGTCTCAGTTTTGAGCATAGTAGTTTGGTTAGCAATCCCTACACTTTCCAAATCCACATCTGGGTCAAAACCAGCAGAATAAGCCTTGCTAAACCTAGCAAGAAACTCAGCCCGATCGCCCCCGTGCAAGATATAATTGCTGACATATTCAGCTTCGTGCAAATTCAGCACAATCAAATACTTATCAGCAAAAGAACTCGTCGCCACAGTTTCTTCATGCTTGTACTGACCGTGAATAATCGAAGTATAATCCCTCTTCTTGTGCTTCTCAACAGTATTCCAAACCTTAGAAACCCAAGGACAAGTAGTATCAACAATCTTGCAGCCCTTATCGTTAAGCAACTGCATTTCTTGCACGCTCGCCCCAAAAGCCGGTAAAATTACCACATCGCCGCTATCGACAACCGAAAAATCTTTAAGTCCCTTTTCAACAGAAATAAAACCAACTTCCATATCCCGCAAATGCTGATTTACAGAAGGATTGTGAATAATCTCATTAGTAATCCAAATCTGTTGGGAGGGGAAATGCTGGCGAGTCTCGTAAGCAATAGCCACAGCGCGTTCCACCCCCCAGCAAAAGCCAAAAGCCTGAGCCAGCCGGATCGTGACTGCGCCGCGTTCCAGCCTGTAATTATTGTCGCGAATTTGCTGGATCAGACTGCTTTGATAAGCCGTATCCATCACAGTCGCTACTTCCGCTTCATGTCCGAAACCCTTGCGGTGGTAGTTTTCAGACTGTTGGAGCGATCGTTTAAAAGCTTTAGTATCCATGCGGTATCGAGTTGAAATCTAGGTGAATTACCTTTGATTTTAGAACCATTGGAGAATTCCTATCTCAAATTTGAAAACCCCGTCTGCAACAACGGCAAAACGGGGCTACACAAGTATTTTTGACTTTGACTGCAAATCCTAGCTTCAAACCTTCTTCAGCGCAAAATCCGGCAAAGAAACCCGGTTTCTTAGAAAAATTTGCTTGGGAGCTGATAAATCTACAAAAAAACCGGGTTTCACAGGCTTGAGTGCGTCAGCCTTATGATAGTTTCAAACCTTTTTCGGCGCAAAAGGAGAACCCGATTCAAGCGAAGTGAAACCGCCGGCAAAATCCTCACCGTAAGCTTCTTCCCCGTGCTGGCCGATATCCAAACCTTGGTCTTCAGCAGATGACGGCACTCGCAGTTCCATAAGCTGCCCCAGAATTTTCAGGATGACAAAAGTGCCGACAGCCGCAAACACGTAAGTAGCTAGAACGCCTACAAACTGGGTCACGATTAGCCCCGGATTCCCGGCAAACAGCCCGTCATTTCCGGCAGCGTTAACCGCTTTAGTCGCAAATACGCCAGTGAGAATCGCGCCTACAGTTCCGCCGACGCCGTGAACCGGGAACGTATCCAAAGAGTCGTCAAATCCCAGCTTAGCCCGCCAACTAACGGCAAAAAAGCAGCAAACCGAAGTGATCGATCCGATCAAAAGCGCTCCCACTGGAAGCACGAATCCAGCCGCAGGTGTGATGCCCACCAATCCCGCTAGGAAACCGCTAGCAATTCCCACTGCTGTCGGTTTGCCTTTGAGCACCCATTCTACAATTGTCCAAGTTAAACCGCCTGCTGCTGTTGAAATCATGGTGGTGACAAAAGCCACTGTTGCTAAAGAACCAGAGCCCAAAGCACTACCACCGTTGAAGCCAAACCAGCCGAACCACAGCAGCCCAATTCCCAGCAAGACGTAGGGTACGTTGTGGGGGGTGTGGGGCTTGTTCAAGTGGTCTTTGCGGGGCCCGATTACCCAAGCTGCGACAACGGCTGATACGCCGGAACTGATGTGTACGACTGTGCCGCCGGCAAAGTCTAAAGCTCCGATCGCCTGCAGCCAGCCTCTACCCCAAACCCAGTGGGCTAAAGGAGAGTAGATGAAGGTAGACCACAGCAGCACGAACCAGAAATAGGTTTTAAATGTTACCCGTTCGACGATCGCCCCGGAAATCAAGGCTGGAGTGATGATCGCGAACATCATCTGGTACACCATGAAGACTTGGTGGGGTATTGTCGGTGCGTAGCCGATCGGATCTGGTTTGTCGGCCGTGACGTTGTTCAAGAACATCCAGTCGAAGCCGCCGATAAAGGTTTCGATCCCTTTACCAAAGCCTTCGGACGCTGGAGTGGAAACGTCAAAGGCCAAGCTGTAACCCCACAGAGTCCAGGTGACGCCGATCAGTCCCATCATGACTAAGCTCATCATCATGGTGTTGAGGACGTTGCGCGATCGCACCAGTCCCCCGTAGAAAAACGCCAGCCCCGGTGTCATAAGCAATACCAGTGCTGAGGAAACCAACATCCACGCCGTATCGCCGGTGTCGATCGGATTCGGTGCAGCAACAGCAGCAGCAGCAGCAGGGGCAGTGTCTTGAGCTAAGGCATTGTCCATCAGCGGCCCGCTTAGCAGCCACAGGGCGATGATGCCGATCGTTAAACTTTTTTTGATCACGTTAGTTGTACCTTCTCATACTCAGCAATTTTCAGGGAAGACCGGGCCAATTTTAGATGCGAGAATTTTAGATGCAATAGTGCTTTGGTTTTAAGTCCCTGTTTTAGCGGAACAAATCTTCAATAGATAATTCCCCCATCCTCAACCCCCGACTTCGTATAGCCGGACTCATCTAAATTCGTCAACTATCAATCCAATGGTCTATGCCTTTTGGATTGCACCATTTGTACAAACAGGAATTCTGTATCACCCTATACTAAATAGCTCAGGATCGTATTTCTTAATCTATCGGTCGCTACTTGACATAGCCTTTGACAGCAGAGTATTTGGGGAGGGCGAGTTGAGGAGAGGGGGAAAGTTTTGAGTTGGGGAGGGTGGGAAAATATGACTTCATCCTTCATCCTTCTAACTAATGACTCATTAGTGATGACTCATTTTTCAACTGCATCTGACCGAACATTTGCAGGGCCGATCGCCAAACCAGATAACCTCGATCGTTAAGGTGCAAGCCGTCTGTGCTGAGTTCAGTTAGTAAATTGCCGTCAGCATCAGCAAACAGCGGGTGCAAATCCAGATACAAAACATTTTCAGAACTAGCAATTTCTTTCAGTCGCCGATTTATTTCCCGAATCCGACTGTTAGGAATAGCCAAAAGCCGATCGCGATTTTCCCAAGTAGCTTGTTCCCCGCTGTGCGGCAAAATCGACTGCACCACCACTTGTGCTTTGGGGTGAGCCCACCGCAAATCGCGGATAATCTGGCGCTGGTTGTCCACAATCCCTTCGTCGCTGGCCCCCCGCAACAAATCGTTAATCCCGATCATCACAAACACCGTATCCGGCACAGTTCGATCGAACAACTGCAACCGCTTCAGCAAACCCACGGAAGTCTCCCCCGAAATCCCTTGATTCAGCCAAATTCGATCGGGCGGTAACAGCTTCGTCGGAAACCACATACTCAGAGAATCCCCAGCCAAAACATTCAGTTTTGGGGGTCGATTCGCCGCCGCCGCCTCAGCTTCTCGGCCCAACTGCGTCACCCACTGCTGGTAAGTCCATTTGTGTCGCTGTCCCGGAACGGGCACGTCTAGCACTGCCTTTGCAGAGTTTGTCGCCGGGCGAATTTGTTCATCAGGGCTTTCTACCGTCACCGCAGCACTAGCCGGGGAACTTTCTGCCAAGTTGTGTCCCCGCAGCAGTTGAGCGACTGCGAGTATCAGTACCCCGTTCGTCAGCAGAGATAGCAAAGCCCAAACCGGAACAGTTTTCGATCGGCGCCCTTCCATCCCTAAGAGGG
The DNA here is from genome assembly GCF_036700565.1 of Microcoleus pseudofavosus SVA1_A4. NCBI lineage: Bacteria > Bacillati > Cyanobacteriota > Cyanophyceae > Oscillatoriales > Microcoleaceae > Microcoleus > Microcoleus pseudofavosus. The sequence goes on along the minus strand of NZ_JAUBPE010000004.1, from coordinate 166,244 downwards.
ATTTATGATTTCTACTTCTGCTAACTCCTCCAAACTTCTCCATAAACTCAAGCGATTTGCAGGCACCACACTGAATAATTGGCACTTATTGCTACATCAAATTTTGCCGCTCAATTAAAGCCTCAATTCTTGTAATAATCAAGCACTGTGCTGTCTTGGGCAAGGGCGGCGATGCAGAACTTTGCTTTTTGGCACTACTGTACCATAATTCGCATCGAAGATTTGAGGGCGATCGCCAAAACAAGGCACATATCGCAATCTAGGAGGCAGAAACCAGGTTTTTTAAAGTAATTTGGCGATCGTAGCAGCAATTTGAGAACTTTGAAAAAGCCCTAGATTCGCGTACAAATCGCCAATCTAGGGCCCGAAAGCTGCTGCCGGTCGATCGAGCGCGCGGTCTAAAGTTGAGTAGTCCTCCCCCCAGAACCGCCGCCGTAGCCGCCCTCAATTCTGTTGTCCAAGCTAGTTTCCTTCACAAACCCGGTGTAAGCTTCCATCCCGTGTTCGCCGATATCCAAACCTTCAGCCTCCTCTAAAGCAGAAACGCGGATACCCAGCAAAGCTTTAAGTGCCATCCAAAAAATCGTAGTCAGCAGCACGGTCATCCCGCCCACAGAGATAATGCCGACCAACTGCGCCCAGAGTTGACCGAAACCTCCGCCCAAAAGCAATCCGGCTGCCGGGCCTGCGGTATAAAGTCCAGTTGTAGGCCCGTCAGCAAATAAGCCAACTGCCAGAGTTCCCCATATGCCGCAGACTAAGTGAACTGAAGTTGCGCCTACAGGGTCGTCAATTTTTAAGTTGTCAAAGAAAGTTACGGCGAAAACTACCAGAATGCCGGCGATCGTGCCGATAATGGCAGAGTTGGGAACGTTGATCCAAGCACAGCTAGCTGTTACCCCGACTAAGCCGGCGAGGATGCCGTTGATAATCATCGAAAGGTCTGGTTTGCCAAGGTACAGCCAAGCAGTAATTGTTGCAGCAACTCCCCCGAAGGCACCCGCAGTGTTGGTGGTGATCGCAATGTGGGCGATCGCATTTGGATCGACTGCCATTGTCGAACCGGGATTGAACCCGAACCAACCCAACCACAGAATCAAACAGCCCAGGGTGGCAATGCTCATATTGTGACCCGGCATCGCCACAGTATCGCCGTCGCGGTACTTGCCGTTCCGCGGCCCCAAAAATGCCGCTCCCATCAAAGCAGCCCAACCGCCTACCGAGTGAACCACTGTCGAACCTGCAAAATCCCAGAAGCCGGCTTTTGCCAGCCAGCCGCCGCCCCATATCCAGTGTCCGGTAATCGGGTAAGCAATTCCTACTAGCAGCAAGCTGAAAATTAAGAATTCAAGGAATTTAATTCGCTCTGCAACGGCTCCAGAAACGATCGTGGCAGCAGTTCCCGCAAAAACTAATTGGAAAAAGAATTTAGCGTTGAGGGGGACTCCCGTCCAGTTAAGCGAGTCGAAAATGCCTTGATAAGCCTCTCCTGTGGCGGGGCTGTTGTCCGCTACATTCCACAGGAAATATCCGCCGCTGCTGCCGATAAAACCGTTGCCGTCGCTGAACATTAAGGCAAAGCCGATCGCCCAAAATGCGATCGTTGACAGCGCAAAAACAATCAAGTTTTTGGACAGCACGTTAACCGCATTTTTCTGGCGGCAGAAACCGGTTTCCAACATACCGAAACCGGCGTTCATAAAGAACACTAGCATCCCAGCCACCATGACCCACATGGTATCCATGCCCACCTTAAGGCTGGCTAATTGTTCCTCGGTGGTTGGTGTGGCAGGGGTTTGGGCTACCGCGGCATATCCCCACACCAAGACGATGATTGCAGCTAAAGGTATGCAGGCTTGCCAACTTGGACTGAGGCGGGCGATCGTCCTTTGTAATTTCTTCAACCTGTTAACTTTGGTCAAAAAGTTAGCTGCTGGCAAATTTAAAGACTCCCGCCTGACTTGTTTCGACTTTTTCTTTCCGACAGTCATTTTAATCACTTTCACCCTCTTTACGGCTAGTAAGCTCAGCAATATTCGGAAAACTTTCCAATTTTACTACAAAGTTTAGAGATTATTTGTTCAGATTGAGATAGTTTTGATAGCCTAGCTCTTCTAGCTGAGTTTGTTTTTTCATTACTGATTCGGACAAAGTTTTGCGGTACTGCAGGACCCGCTCTAGCAATTCTGGCTGATGAGCTGCTAGTATCTGAACTGCCAGCAAGCCAGCATTCTTAGCGTTGCCGATCGCCACTGTTGCTACGGGTATCCCGGCTGGCATTTGCACGATCGAGTACAGCGAATCTATGCCTTGCAGGTGGCGGCTCGGTACCGGCACCCCAATTACTGGCAAGGGCGTTAAAGATGCTACCATACCCGGAAGGTGTGCCGCTCCCCCGGCACCTGCGATAATTACTTTCAAGCCCCGTTGGTGCGCGGTTTGGGCGTATTCCACCATGCGCGAGGGGGTGCGGTGGGCCGAGACGATCGCCACGGAGCAAGGTACGTTGAATTCTTCGCAAACTGCGATCGCATCTTTCATGGTTGGCAAATCCGAATCGCTACCCATGATAATTCCAACTGTCGGTTGATTCATGCAATTTTAAGATTTCAGACTTCAGATAGATGCTAATTGTAAATTATTGTATTCCCTCAAATTTATAAATTTTCCTCTAAATAGTGATGAATAAAGCCACAACCCCAACTGCCGCCCCCATAGATATTCTGAATGCTCGCCTCCCGGGCTGCAAGGATTTGCAGATGCTTGCTGTTGACGAAACGGGCATCATTCAAGAAGTTTGCCCGATGGACGCGGTATTTAAACGGATTTCTGCTCCCGATTTGCAAGTGCTTGATGCAGCAGGCGATTGGCTTTCTCTGGGCGGTGTTGATTTGCAGATTAACGGGGCCCTCGGTTGGGCTTTCCCCGATTTAGAAAGCAAGCATATTGAAGTTTTACCGAAAATTTGTCAGTTTTTATGGTATCAGGGAGTCGATGCTTTTTTGCCGACTTTGGTGACAACTTCGCTGGATAAATTTAGGCGATCGCTCTCGACTATAGCTAATTATATCCGCACTGCAAAAACCGCTGCTCCGGCAAGCAATAAAACCAAAACAGCGGAAATTCTCGGCGTTCACCTCGAAGGCCCTTTTCTCAACCCCCAGAAGCGAGGAGCTCACCCAGTTGAGTTTCTACTACCGCTAACTATAGAAAATGTCAAGCAAGTTTTAGGAGATTGTGCCGATATTGTCAAAATAATTACTTTAGCGCCGGAGTTAGACAGCACGGGCGAAGTCATTTCCTATTTGCAAAGTTTGGGAATTGCCGTCAGTCTCGGACACTCCCAAGCGACGGAAGAGCAAGCGCAGCAAGCCTTTGCCCGGGGAGCTTCAATGGTAACTCACGCTTTTAATGCGATGCCCAGTTTGCACCACCGAGAACCGGGTTTGTTAGGAGCGGCGATCGTTTATTCGGGCGTAAAATGCGGTTTAATTGCTGACGGGAAGCACGTTTCTCCGACAATGATTGATTTTTTGCTGCGCGCTGGTAGGTATGAAAAAGGCGTTTTTTTAGTGAGCGATGCTTTGGCTCCTTTGGGTTTGCCTGACGGTGTTTATCCTTGGGATTCCCGACAAATTGAAGTCAGAAAAGGTACGGCTTGGGTAAGATTAGATTACCACTCGCCCCTGGAATCTGCTACTTTGGCGGGTACAACTCTGCCGCTGTTGGCGGGTGTGCAGAATTTGGTGAAGTGGGGGATTTGCGATGTCGAAAGTGCGATCGCCCTGGCGACTGATTCTCCCAGAAAGGCGATCGCACTTTCGGGAATTATCGGCAATTCGGCAAGTCAATTGTTGCGCTGGAATTTGGATGAGCAGACAAAGGAATTAACTTGGCATCGGTTGTTTTAAGTGTTGTCAGATCCTGTTAGGTTAATTTGTTCTTCCTTATTCGTTCTGCTATGCTAAACGCTGGTGACAGCAATTCGGTGTTCTCGGCAAGTTCGATCGTAAATATGATTTAATTCCACAGCCAAGCAAATCTCGCCCCGCAACCACAGCGGTAAAACAGGGAGCTCGCAGCCGACAGCCAGTTTTTCCTGCCAAATATCGAGGCATTGGTTGCCGTGAAGCTCGATCGGTCGATAAGCTGTAGCATAGAGGTCAGCGTCGAAGGGCGAAGCGCTTCCTCCCGCCAAACGGACTAACAATTCATTGTGAAGATTTGCCTTCCTTCCTGTCACAACATCAACTATTACCAACCCAATTCCCTGCCGCAAATACGTCTCGCACTTAGAAACAAAAGCACCGCGATGAGTAGAACGATCTTTGTTGGCAGGACTTACTAATTCAATTGCACCGGCTAATACCGGGCCAGATTCAGTGTTAAAAATACTGACTTGCACGGTTTCCGCCGCAGTTAGAAAAGGCACGGTTTGGGCTGGCGGTGGCAACCAATTGTTTGGGAAATCTATTGGCAAACGAATTACTGTCTCTGGGTTCTCAAACTCCGGTAACGATTCCTCTTCTTCTGCTACATCAATTTCAATCCCAAACTGCACGTTGGGTTCGGCAAAGTAACCTTCGGGTAATTTGGTATTCAAATCTGATGCAATATAGCAATCCTAAATGAGTCGTAAATTTTTTACCCCACCCCAGCCCTCCCCTTAGTAAGGGGAGGGAGTAAGAAAGTCACAAATGATTTAGGATCGCTATATAAGTCGCCCAGGCATTGTGAAAGGCGTGCCAGTGACGGCGCACCGACAGCGGCGGGCGGAAATGGTCTTGTAGTAAGTAGTTGGACAGAATTAATTACACAAAATAGAATCTGAAATTCTCTTTCTGTGAGCCTTGCAAAATTATATCTGTGTAAATATTTATGTCCATGTACTTACCATATTTTTAAAAGTTAGGATTTATTGAAATTATCGATCGCACGGGCGATCGGCTGCAACTCGGTTTTTATGGAATTAGTTTCTAAATGCGGGATTGTTCGAGTTGCGATCGCCCGTATCAATAAATCTAACTCAATTTAATTGAGTCATATCAATTCCGGCGCAGCCGGAATGATAAGCGAGGACACGGCAGTGCCGTTTCCCTACAATTAATCTGGCCTAGGGAAACGGCAATGCCGTGTCCTGATTTCGGGTAATATTAATTCCGATGCAACCGGAATTGATATCAATCGATTTTAGATTTTAGATTTTAGATTAAAGAATTGAAAATTGAAGAACTGACCCCACTGATAAATCCGGGGGCCTCGGACTAAATTACTTTCGGTCAACAATAACTGTCGCTGTGGCTTTATAATATTTAACCGTTGGCAATAACTCAGCAGCAGGCAGAAAGATGAATTTGGTAGATGACAAGACTATAGTTAGACAGTATTTTAACTCCACGGGATTCGATCGCTGGCAGCGAATATACGGCGACGGCAAAGTCAATAAAGTGCAGCTAGACATCCGCACCGGGCACCAGAAAACGGTGGATACAGTGCTCGGCTGGCTGCAAGCTGACGGCAATTTGCGCGGGCTTTCTGTCTGCGATGCCGGCTGCGGTGTGGGATCTCTGAGCATTCCTCTGGCTGAGGCTGGGGCAATTGTTTGTGCGAGCGATATCTCTGAAAAGATGGTAGCAGAAGCCTACGATCGAGCTACAGCCGTTCCCGGCAAGCTCTACAACATCTCCTTCGCCGCCCAAGATTTGGAAGCTTTAACGGGCAAATTTCACACGGTGATTTGTTTGGACGTGCTGATCCACTATCCTCAAGATAAGGCTGCGGAAATGATCGCTCACCTAAGTTCGATCGCCCAATCGCGACTAATTCTCAGTTTTGCCCCCAAAACTTTAGCACTCACCGCCCTCAAAAAATTTGGCGAACTTTTCCCCGGCCCGAGCAAAACTACCCGCGCTTACCAGCACCGCGAAGCAGATATTATCAAAATCCTAGAAAGCAACGGCTTTGTTGTTAACAGAACAGCCATGAATAGCACTAGCTTTTACTATTCTCGCTTGCTGGAAGCCGTTCGGAAATAGGGTAAAAATATCTGCCCATTCTGAGGCCAGTTTATATAATTTGTCGGCGGGGTGGGGGCGGGTTTATACAATTTGTTGATGCGTGTCAAAAATTTAGGTGAATCCGCCCTAACTACATCTAAGCTGATTCTTGGTGACCCGGATCGCGGCGGAGTTTTTCTATAAACTCTGGATAATTTTCCATATCTTCTAAAGATTTTGCGGGTGGATGCGTTACCCGGTTCCCTTCAGCATTGATTTTATCAATATAGGCATAGAATGCCTCATTATCATCTCGATGAGCGAGTACATAAGTGCGTAACTCTTTCTTGCTCATTTCATTGAAGTTGGGTTTCATATTTACTCAATCCATTCTCCGTCGGGTTTAATTTCCATTTCGATTTCTTCACCAACCAAGATGAACACATTTCCTGTGCGCTCATCTATACGGACTAAGTTAACACTCCGATACAATTTTGTTGCCCAGCAACAAAGAACGAAGGTTTGCCATATCTGTGCTGTTGTGGGAATATCTTGCACTCCTGAAATTCACCACTTTTCATTTTACACTTTCTTTGCTAAAATAGCCATTGAGACAAGCTTCAACTTTTATCACCAGTTTAGGCGTTTTCATTTGATTAAATATTTTAATAGCTTGCTGCCAGTGATTCTGAGCTATTTCTAATTCTCCCAAATCCCGGTAAGTCAGCCCGATGTAATAATTGCTAATCCCTAATTCGTACTTAGCACCAATTTTCGTATAAAATTCAATGGCTTGGTTTTGATATTTAAAAGAAGCTGAAAAATCATTACTTTCCCGAAAAACATCGCCCAAAATGTACCAGGCACGGGCGATGTCTGATGTAAAGTTGCAATTTTGGGCGATCGCCACAACTTGCCCTAAAGTTTGCTTAGCTTGTTCGTACTCGCCAATATGTTTTTGAGCCAAACCAGCCATATTCAAATCCCAGCAAGCTTGCCAAGGCGGAACGCTTTCTAAAGGTTGTTGCAAGTGTCTTGTAGTTTCTTTCAATGCTGCCTTTGCCTCACTCGCTTGTCCTAAATATGAATGCAAAAGAGCAACTTCGCAATAGCAACTATTTAGCCTAGATTGAATTGCAGGAGATACTGGAGATAAAGCTAGATTAAGTTTGGCTTCATAAATAGCTAATCCTAACTCGTATTCACCAGCAGCAATATAGCACAAACCCATATCACTGTATGAATTAAATTCTGTCCATTTATCGCCTTCACGCTTAGCAGCAAATTGAGCTTGGCGGTGATATTCTAAAGCTACCTCAAAGCCATCCGCTAGCAAATAGGCGTGACAGTCACCGATGCAGCGATACAGACTTGCCTCCCGGCTAGGCGAAACTCGATTTAACAGTTTTTCTGCTAATTCTAGAGTTTGGCTGATGTATCCCCAAGATAAAAAATATAGAAACAATTCTTCTGGTAAAATAGGTATGGCAGGGCGGCACAATACATCCCAGGCTGAATCATAATCTTCAATTTCTCGGAAATGATAATAAGCTTCTAAAACTTGCAAACCTAACTGAGGCGATTGAATGTGTTCTACACTGGTAAACCAATGTTGGGCGATCGCCCTTTGAGTTTGTTCCCATTCGCTGCTCTTTTGCAACTGATTCAAACCCGCCGCCCGAATTGCTGGGTGCATTCGGTATTTGCCCCGATGTAATTGTAGCAAGGAATAGTCGCACAACTGCCGCGTTACTTTCAATTGTTCTGCTGGCGTTACATCCCACAGCAAAGCCTTGATACAAGTATCTGGCAACCATTCAATTTCTTGATACCGACAAGCTCCCAAACGGCATAGCAAGCGGTAAGCTTGCTGAGAATGAGCGTTGAGGCGATTTAATTGATTGTCGATAAGAAATGAAAATGGATCTAGCTGCTGTAATTCCTGGCGGTTTTGTTGCCAAGCTTCGGCAATATCTCCATCATAATTATTTTGAATATAGTTGTAAAGAATCTCCATTGCGTAAGCATTGCCATTATAAAGTGCGTGCATTTCTTGCACAGCTTGTAAATCTTCTGAAGTTTGGGGATATTCAAAATATTGTTGCCATGCTTCTAGGCTCAAGCCTTGTAAAATGTGAGTTTGAACGCCTCTGACGTTTGGTTCATTTAATCTTTCTCTACTGGTGATCAGGGTGACTCCTCTGATGTTTGGATCGCTGAGTACCCGCAGCAATTCTACATAATTGCGGTATTCAGGTAAAAACATACCGTTGCGTAAGGCAGACTCTAAGTTATCTATAAAAATTGCGACTTTGAATTGACGCAGTTTCTTTTCTAGCAAGCTTAAACTCAGGCTAAAATCTCTGGGTGCATCTTCTTGAAAATCTAGTTGCAGCCAAGTCTGCACAAATGAATCGGCACTCCGCAAGTCTTCTGGAGTGTAGGCAATTTTCATATCTAAGATTTTTTCAAATTGGCAACTAGCTAAATATTGATGGACTAAGGTGGTTTTGCCGATGCCGCCTTCTCCTACTATTATCAAAATTTTAAAGTTTTCTGATGTCCATTTTTGGAGTTTAGTAATATCTGAAGTTCGTTCTACCCAGCGATAATTTAATGGTTGTGGTTCTCCAGGTGGCGCTGGGATTAGTTCGGGCATGAATTGAAAAAATAATGACTGCAAATCTGACCATTTACCACGTTTATTATCGTCGCTGATTCTAAAGGTTTCATAAGCTTTACTCAGATGTTGCCGGACAGTAGTTGCTGATTTGATATCGAGGAATTTGGTAATTTGTTGGTCAGTTTTTCCGAGTAATTTTTGCTGTAAAACTTGTCGGCATTTGTTGCCTAAATTATTGTAAATTGTGATAAATTCTGTTTGATTCATCGGTGGTTTTCCTATAGAAGTGCGATCGCGCGGCTATCTAGGGGGTGCGATCGCCTGGGATGTTTCAAAAAATGCGATTTCCTAAGTGCGATCGCGTAGGGCCGCAAAATGTCAGAGGTTGGTGACTGCTGCCTGTGACTGCACAATTGTGAGTTTTGAATGTTTATTGATTTTACACTGAGTTGCGGGTTAAAAAGTTATTCAATAATTTAATTTTTGCAAACATCCTTTTGGAGGTAAGAAGTATGGAGTTTCTGGCGGATGGGAATTGTGCGGATGCAACGCTGCTAATTGTTGTGCGATGCTGTGCGTCATCGTCTGCGACACTGGGAGCGATCGTGTAAATGATTGTTACAAAAGCTGGAAGTATGCGTAAAAACATAGGGCTATTTCCGAAATCTATGTAGAGGCTGAAATTTAGGGAGTAAAAAACTATGAGGTTGGTATCAGAGGATGCAGCAGGCGATTGGGCTGATAAAGCAGGCGACAGCAACAGCAAAGCTAAGTCTACTCAGAAGGTGGAAACAGATATGTCATCAGCGCCAGAAAACAGAGAGAATCAGATTAATAAGGTTTTGAATCGAATTGAGGACATTTTGTATGAAACTTGGACAGAAACAGGGTTTGGACAGGTGACTATTGAGAGTGAGAAGGCGGAAAAGGGTAAAGGTAAAATTCACGTGACTGTGAAGGGTTCTACTTTTTATCGGTATCACATTTCTGAGGAAGATGTTCGGGAGTGGAATTCCAAGGAATAAGATCGGTTGGGTGGGGGCGGGTTTTTATAATTTGTTGATGGGTGTCAAAGATTTAGGCGAACCCACCCCTACAGGTCTGGTAAAATATTCCTATAAATTTGTAGGGGCGGGTTCACCGATCGATTCTGTCACCCACAGATCGTCTTTTTAAACCCGCCCCCACCCCACCATGAAACTTACTAAAAAAAGATAACTGGAGTATTGACAGGTTAAATTAAATCGTGTAGATTATTTTTACGTCGGGTAAAGTACCCGCAATGATATACTCTGTTCAGCCTCGATGATGGGCGACAGCATCATTGTTTAAACAATTGAATATTAGGTAAAAACCTAGCTTGAGATATGAGGTTTCAATCCCCACGGGGCTGGTGAAAGGGCAAGCGCGATCGCTTCGATTGCATTTGTCACTTATCCGGCTCTTTGTGTTTTTTGGCAACAATTAGCTTTTTTGAGGAGATAAAGATATGGCTAACACCAATAACAACATACAAGTATCCATTAATGCCCCCCGTGGCATCCGCCCTAACAAAATAGGCGAGGTGACAGTTACCTACACCAATGTGGGTCAAACAGATGCCGTTGCTCCTTTAATTTCATTGTCAGCGACAGGAGCGCAATTACAGTCTGCTAGTGGCGAATTTGCGGAAAATGTACAGTTTTTGGGCATCAACAACCAAGGTGCTGCTGGTATTTTGCCGCCGGGAGCTAGTAGTAGTTTTAAAGTATCTTTTCAACCAACGGTAGAGGCTAATACTGATATTAAATTCAGTGCCGGGGTTGTAACAGAAAATGCGCCGATAGATTGGAATAGCATCAAAAATGACGCTCGTCCTGATAGCGTACCTGCCGATGCTTGGGATGTTATTTGGAATAATTTTACAGGTTCGGTTGGCAATACAGCCGGTCAATATCAGGCAGTTCTAGCTGATAACGCTACCCATCTCAGTCAGTTAGGCGACTATAGTAATGATGTTTCTCGGTTGCTGGCATTTGAACTAGAACAAGCTGGCAACTATGGAAGCATAGCTCAACGCTACAATCTGGGTTTCCTCGGTCGCGGCTCGACTTTTCCTTTTGACATTACGGCAACAGAAAATAGTGATGGCAATGTAACAGTTAACTCCTCTGGTAGTTTACGATTATTTCGCAAGCAAGCCGATGGAAAATATTTGAATCAACCGGGAAATGAGGAAACTTTAACTAAGGTAGAAAATACATTTCAAATACGGGAGAAAGGGGGAACTCTTGTTGTTTTTCGACCTGATGGCAAGTTCGATTTTATTGAAGATACTAACAGCAATCGCATCACAGCGACTTACACGGGAAACCAGTTAACTCAGATTAATTCTACTAACGGCGACAACCTCAGTTTTAGCTACAATTCTCAAAGCCGGATTAGCCAAGTTGTTGACCAAGCAGGAAGAACCACGACCTACAGCTATGACCCCACTGGTGAACTACTTCTCAGCATCACTGATCCTCAAGGCACAACTAGCTATACCTACAACGCGGCTAAAGCTCTTACCTCTGTGACTTTTGCCGATGGTACGCAAACATTATATGACTATGATGCTCAAGGACGGGTTATCAAACAAAGTCTGAATGGTGGTGCTGAGGCGATTACTTTTGAGTATGATTCTGCGGGTGGAGTCACGGCGAGTGATGCAACGGGAGCTAAGACAAAACTACTGTTAAATGATCTGGGTCAAATTGGTCAGTTACAAGATGCTCTCGGTCGTAACTTACAGTTTAAATATGATGCCGATGGCAACCTAATTCAGCAGATTGCACCAGGGAATATTAGCTCTAATTTTACCTACGATCAGCAGAGCAATCTCCTTAATCAAGTTGACCCCCTTGGCAATTCAGTTAAATTTACTTACGAGCCTACCTTTAACCAAGTGCAGAGTGTCAGCGACCAACGCGGTAATGTTACTGGTTACAACTACGATGATAAAGGGAATTTGGTAGAAATCGAGTATGTTCCCAGCAGCGATGAGCAGTTGAATTACCCTGTTGGTAATTTAAACGGTTTAGTCAGCAATCGTACTTTCGGACGGCTGGATAGTTTAAGCAATAGCACTGGCACGAATCCAACTGTTAGTTACTACGATAAAAATGGCAAGCTAATAACGAGCAAAGTTGCCTATACTAACGAGAGTATTAAAGAGCAGTTTGATTACGATCCGCAGGGTAATGTAGTTAAATATGTTAACCGTCGCGGTCAGGGAATTGAATACACTTATGATGACCGAGAACGGCTGATCGAACAGACTAACCCTGATGGTTCCCAAATCAATTTTACTTACGACCAACGTGACAATCTGATTTCTACTACTGATGCTAAAGGTACGATTACTCAAGAGTTTGACTCTGCTGACCGACTGACAAAAATTACTTACCCGAATGGTCGTTTTTTGCAGTACACCTACGATGCGGGAGGTCGTCGCACTCGCATGGTGGATCGAGATGGTTTTGCGGTTAACTATGGTTATGATTCAGTTGGGAGATTGGCGGGACTGACTGATAGCAACGGTCAAAAAATTGCTGGTTATACTTATGACAATTTAGGTCGTTTGAGTCGGGAAGATAATGGCAATGGTACTTACACCACTTATGGTTATGATGCTACTGGGCAACTGCTGAATATCGTCAACTACGCACCTAACGCTTCAGTTAATTCGCGTTTTGACTATACTTATGACCAGCTAGGTCGGCGTAGCAGCATGACGACTTTGGAAGGCACTTCTAAGTATGGGTACGATGCCAATGGTCAGCTAATTTCTGTTACTTTGCCGGATAATCGAACCATTCAGTATCAATACGATGCTGCGGGAAACCGGATTGCTGTTACTGATAATGGGGTTGCTACATCTTATGAAACGAACAGTCTGAATCAGTACACGGCGGTAGGGAAGGGAAACTACACTTATGATGCTGATGGAAATCTGATTTCTAAGACTGAGGGAGGTAAAACTTCGACTTACACTTATAATGCTGAGAATCGTCTAGTGGGTGTTGTTACGCCTGATGGGATTTGGAGTTATGATTATGATGCTTTTGGCAACCGCATTGCCAGCACTCACAACGGTCAACGGACTGAATATTTGCTCGATCCCAGTGGTTTTGGCGATGTGGTGGGTGAATACAGCAATGGTAATTTAATTGCTCGTTACACGCATGGATTAGGGCTGGAAAGTCGCGTTGATGCTACTAATACGATAGATTATTATGATTTTGATGCGATTGGATCGACAGCAGGATTAACAGGAGGAAATGGCAGCTATGTTAACCGCTATAGCTATCTGCCTTTGGGTGAAGATTTAAACAAAGTTGAGGCAGTTTCTAACCCCTTTGAGTATGTTGGGCAATTTGGGGTGATGGATGAAGAAAATGGTCTTGATTTTGTACGGGCGAGGTACTACAGGCTATCTGAAGGTCGGTTTCTCACCTCCGATCCTATTGGTCAAGGCGGTGGTTTGAATTTGTATGCGTATGTAGTAAATGACCCAATCAATTTGGTGGATGTTACTGGTAATGATGCAACTACTCCATATGGACTTAATGGAGCAGGCAAAACACCAACACCAAAGCAAACAGGACGAAATCCAGGAGGTGGTAGCAATGGTGGCCCATTTCAACAACCGGACAAACCAAAACCACAACCACCAAAAGAAACACCAAAAGAAACACCAACACCAAAACCACAATCACCAGGAATAGGAAAAGAGATTAATGTTGACGCAATTGTGTCTGCGGATATCACTAATCTCGTCAACACTGGTCTCAACGTTGCTGCTGGCGTTGCTGCTGTCGTTGCTGTCGTTGCTATTGCTGCTATTGCTGGGCCAGAGCTTTTAGCAGGCGCAGCATTTTTACGAGCTGCTACCGGACTAGCGACTCTAGTATTATTACTCCCAAGATCTGATAGCGCTCAAGCCAGCACCAAACGATTCCCACCCCCTCCACCCCATCCAGAAAACAGCGCCAGTACCTACAACGACCCCCGCATAGTAACTTTCGACAAACAATATCACGACTTCCAAGCCGCCGGAGAATTTACCTTAATCGAGTCAACAAGTGGCGACCTAAAAATCCAAGTTCGACAACAACCTGTTGGTAACGACCCGCGCAATAATGTTTCCGACAACACTGCCGTAAGTACAATTATCGGTGAAAAACGCATCGGAATTTACAAAGACCAAGGACTTTTAATAGATGGAGTTCCTACTGAAATTCCTGACCTTGATTCCCTCGCTGTCGGAGATGGTCGCATCTACCGCGAAGGCAAAACTTATACTGTTGTTTATCCTACAGGAGATCAACTCGTTGCTAAGGTAAGCACAAGTCGCGTCAACATTAATGTTTTCCTAACCAAAGAAAGGGAAGGTAAAATTACCGGACTACTCGGCAACTTGAACAAAAACCCCAAAGATGACCTGATTAAGCGCGACGGAACTGTATTGACAGAACCCGTTGCTACCAGTCAACTTTATGGCGAATATGCTGATAGCTGGCGAGTCAATCAAGCTGAATCCTTATTCGACTACAATCCCGGCGAAAACACCAACACCTTTACCCTGCAAAATTACCCCCGCCAGAAAGTTAAAATCTCCGACTTAAACCCCGCCGATGTTGCAAAAGCCGAACAACTAATAGGCGATAGTATTACCAATCCCACGATTCGGGAAGCTACTATTATTGATTTAGTGCTGACGGATTTTGACCCTGAGATTCTTGAAGCAGCAATCAACGCACCAGATCCAGATAGCGTACTTGCGATCGCCTCCCCATTCACCGCCAACAGCGACTTTACCACCACCACCGTCAACACAGCAATCAAAATCAATGTATTAGCCAACGATACCACCGCCAAAGACCCCCTCTCCATCAAAGAATTCAACACAAAATCCGTTGCCGGCGGCATCATCACCTCGACAACAACAACACCCCAGACGATAAAAGCGACGACAAACTCACCTACACCCCACCCCCAGACTTCACCGGCACCGATAAATTTAACTACCTCCTAACAGACGGCAAACAAATACAAGCCGCCACCGTTAACATCAACATCAACAGCCTCAAACTTGACAAACTTTCCGGCAATAACGGCTTCGTCCTCAATGGCACAGAAGCAGGTAACTTCTCAGGAGTTGCTGTTAGCAAAACCGGAGATATCAACGGCGACAAAATTGACGATATCATTGTCGGATCATTCGGTGCCGACCCCAATAACGTCAACGCCGCAGGCAAAAGTCAAGTCATCTTTGGCACTCAAAAATTCCCCGCCAGCGTCAATCTTTCCCAACTCAACGGTCAAAATGGTTTCACCCTCAACGGCACCGATGCCGAAGGTTTCAGCGGCGGAACAGTCAGCAGTGCAGGGGATATCAACGGCGACGGCATCAAAGACTTTATTATTGGTGCCTTCGGTGCCACTGTCAACGGTCAAAATAATGCCGGAAAAACTTACATCGTCTTCGGCACAAATCAAGGATTTCCTGCTAACTTCAACCTCGCTAATTTGAACGGGAATAATGGTTTTGCCGTTACAGGAACCAACACCTTTGACTACGCCGGCCTCTTTGCTACTGGGATTGGAGATATTAATGGCGATCGCATTGACGACGTACTCATCAGCGCACCCGGCCCCCTCGGCGGCACACCCGGTAAAAGCTACGTCATCTACGGCCGCACCACAGGTTTTTCTCCTAACTTAAACCTAGCTGAAATTAACAGCAATAACGGCTTTGTAATTAACGGCATCGACGGCAATTCTAGCGGTACTGCCAGCAGCGGCGATATCAACGGCGACGGCATCCCCGACCTCGTAATTGGTGCAGATGGCGGTACTACCAACGGCGGCATTAATGCAGGCAAAACTTACGTTATATTCGGTCAGCAAGGAGGATTTTCTGGCAGCGTTAACGTCCCAGAATTAAATGGAACTACCGGATTTGTCATCGCCGGCCTCAGTGCCGAAGAACGTTCTGGAATCGCCCTCACCGCCACAGGAGATATCAACGGTGACGGCAATAAAGACTTGGTAATTGGTGCTCCAGGTGCGACAGTTGGCGACCAAATTAACGCAGGCAAAACCTACGTAATTTTTGGCAAAAAACAGGGATTTCCTGTCATTGTCAACCCTGCTGAATTGAATGGCAGTAACGGCTTTACAATTTCCGGTTTCGATGCCGAAGGCTCAGCCGGAAATGCCGTTAGCTATGCCGGAGATATCAACAAAGATGGCTTTGACGATTTGTTAATCGGAGCCTCCAGCGCCAACTCTGATGATAAAAACAATGCAGGCAAAACCTTTATTGTTTTTGGCAAAAAGGAATTTTCAGCTAATTTCAGTTTAGCAGAAGCTAACGGTAAGAATGCCTTAGTTTTAAATGGGGTAGAAACCGATGGTTTAGTTGGCACGGCTGTCAGTGGTGGCGGAGATATTAACGGCGACGGCATCGACGATATAATTGTTGGCGCACCTGGCAGTTTATTTCAAGATTCTCCCGGCAAAAGTTATGCCGTTTTTGGTAGCCGAGGTTTCGGTTTTGCTAATCCGAATAATGGTTTGCAAGGCACGGTTCAAGATGATATTATCAATGGAACCCAGGAAGATGATACTATTTCCGGCCGCCAAGGAAATGATAAAATCTTTGGCAATGTAGGTCAAGATGTGTTATCAGGAAATCTCAATGATGACTACTTAGGAATGAAAATTTAATAACATCAGCGATGTATAATAAATAAATGAGTGAATATGAAGAAATTTATGTTTCGGTAGAGATGTCAAATATTATACCTACTTAGTTCTTCTTATGTCGCCCAAGATTTTTTGATTTAAATCATTTCTTACTAACTTAATTTATGTGTTACTCAGACGAAATTACTGATTTAATGCGAAAACATCATCAGTCTTTATCTGAAAAAGACCAAAGAAAATATGCGGCGATAGAAGCCGTAAAACTTGGACATGGTGGAATTATTTACATAGCCCGAGTTTTGGGAGTAGACAGGAATACAATAGCCAAGGGAATTAAGGAATTAAAAACTGAATCAGACACTACTTTTGATCGACAGAGAATTCGCCGACGTGGAGGAGGAAGAAAAACTAGGGAGTCTGAAATACCTGATTTAAATGAGCGTTTTTTAGAAGTCTTAAAAAACCATACAGCCGGAGATCCCATGTCGGAAAAAATTAAATGGACAAATCTTACCCAGCAACAAATAGTTGAAGGTCTGAAAGCTCAGGAAACAATAGTCAGTACAACAGTTGTTCAAAAACTGTTAAAAAAACATGGATATGTGAAACGCCAAGCTCAAAAAAAACAAACAACCGGAGTAACCAAGAATCGTAATGAACAATTTGAAAATCTTGCCAGAATTACCGCCGAGTATGAGTTGCAGGGAAATCCGATTGGAGCGTATGGACACGAAAAAAAAGGAATTTATTGGAAATCTATATCGAGCAGGAAGTCTATATACTACGGAAGCTATTACGACATTTGACCATGATTTTTGGAGTTTGGCTGAAGGAAAAGTAGTACCTCATGGAATTTATGATCTGCAACATAACCGAGGATATTTAAACCTCGGAATCAGTAAAGACACGAGTGAATTTGCTTGTGAATCGATAAAATTATGGTGGGTTAATTACGGAAAATTTATCTACCCTCAAGCCGATTCAATTTTGATAAAATGCGATGGCGGTGGCAGTAATAATTCCAATCATCATATCTTTAAATCGGATTTACAAAAATTAGTTGACGAGCTAGGAATAGAAATTAGAATCGCACACTATCCCCCCTATACATCGAAGTATAATCCGATTGAACATCGTTTGTTTCCTCACGTAACCACAGCCTGTCAAGGAGTAATTTTTACTTCTCTTGAGTTAGTGAAAAAACTCATGGCAAAAACTCATACTAAAACCGGGCTTTCTGTGGTAGTAAATGTGAGCGATAAAATTTATGAAACTGGTCGAAAAGTAGCTAAGGGATTTAAAGAAACAATGAAAATTATTTTTGATGAATATCTACCAAAATGGAATTATCGTGCAGTTCCGACTATTTAGCAGACGCTAAAGTTATTAAATTTTCATTCCTTAGATGGTGAGAAAGGGCAAGACATTCTCATCGGTGGTGATGGCAATGATAGCCTATTTGGTGGACTTGGTAACGACGTGCTTAAAGGCGACAATGGTAACGATATCCTCACCGGAGTTGACATCAATGCTATCAACCCCGGAATTGAGGAAATTGACACTTTAACTGGTGGAAGTGGGAGCGATATTTTCGTTTTAGGAGATGTCAATAACACTTACTACGATAACCTCGATAGCGACTACGCGCTGATTACTGATTTTAATGCCAGTGAAGATAGTATTCAATTGCAGGGTAAAGCCGATGATTACTTGCTAGTTCCTTTCTCGCAAGCTAACCAAACTGGTACGGCTATTTACCGCAAAGCTTCGGCTCAAAATGAATTAATTAGCATTCTCCAAGGAGGTGCAAATTTGAGCTTGAGTGGTGGCTATTTCAGGTTTAGCTGAGTTAAATCTAATTTGTAGGGGCGGTGCCCCCGTGCCCGCCCGATCGATTATGCCACCCACAGATAATCTTGATAAACCCGCCCCCACCCAACCGTGAAACTTGCTACAACAATAAAATATTGCGATCGCCCTTATTCCATTCACGTTTATCTGCGGTAAAAAAGGGCGATGCGATCGCCTTTCTCCCATCCACGTTTATCTAAAGTGCGATCGCTCATCCCACGCATTGTAAATAAAAATGATAGACTGATATTGTCCTAAAATCCAGGTCAATCCACCATGTCAACCTTGTCAATTGAAGAAAGAGTCGCCGCGCTAGAAGCCGAAGTCGTACAGATCAGACAGAAGGTAGAAAGTCCAGCAGTTTCGGTAACGCCTTGGTGGGAAAAAATCGCAGGTACTTTCGCCCAAGATTCGGTTTACAATGAAGCCATGAAATTGGGCCATCAATATCGGCGATCACTCCGCCGTCAAGGACTCCGAAAACGAAACTAATCATGTACATTCTTGATACAGATTCCTTAAGTATCCTCGAACATAGTGGAGCAAATACGCGACGTTTATTAGCTAAACTCTCTACCCTGCAAGCCGATGAGTTATCAGTAACCATTATCAGCTATGAAGAACAAATGCGCGGTTGGTTGAGCTATCTTGCCAGAGCCCGATCGATTCAAGCACAAATTGAAGCTTATAAACGCTTAAAAAAGCAATTAGAAAATTATTGTGCTATCTCAGTCATTGAGTTTGATGACAACTCTGCTGCCGAATTTCAACGGCTGAAAAAGCTGTATCCTCGTCTGGGTTCGATGGATTTGAAGATTGCAGCGATCGCCATAGCTAATGATGCGATACTTCTCACTCGTAACTTAACAGACTTCGGGCAGATTCAGGAATTACGTGCTGAAGATTGGACGGTTTAAATTCATTAATTTTGACAAAAGTTTTGGGATTGTCGTTGTCGTTGAGGCTCAGGCGTTGCATTCCCCAAATTCAGTTATCGATCGCATCAAAGATTCTCGTGGGAATGCTTCGCGCCTACAGATATTGTGGGGCGATCGCTTTTTTGGAAGAAGGGCGATCGCCTTTCTGGATAGGAAGGGCGATTGTTAGTCTTAAATAAACTCCACACGCCCTGTCAGATCGTCCAAATCAAGATACTCCCAAATCATTACTAAACTTCTCAAAATTTCCCCAATTGATCGACTATTTTTCTGACAGTAAATAATTCCATTATGAGGTAATCCAGCTTGATGTATCCTTAAAAAATCTGCATCTTGAGTAAAAATCACTCTCCCTTCTGCCATCGCAAATTCTACATGAAGTTCATCAGGCTTTCCCAATAAGCCTGCTTCAGTTGTAGTCGTCACATTAATCTCATACCTTCGCAGGCCGATCGCAATGGCATTACTTACATTTTCATCTAAATGAAAGTTAATACTTCTTGACATTTAGGCTTTTTAATTTTTGCTGAAGGATAGACGGATTTTGGGCTTGCAACTCGCGGACAAAGGTTTCATCTGCTCTAATTTGTGTCCTAATTTCTTCACGACGATCGTGATAATAAGTCAAAGCCGCATAAACATCAGCTAGAGTAATTGAAGGATAATGGTAAATAATCTCCTCTGGTGACATTCCCATTTCCTCATGCCAAATTACCACATCTTGTACCTTAATTCGATGTCCAGTAATGCAAGGTTGCCCACCGGAAAAACCGGGATTAATTGTAATATGTTCAGAAATTATGTTTACCATAAATTAGCCTTTGAGTCAGTTTTGTTAGTTCATCCGATCGGTGTATTTTACCAGTTAATAATCAGAGAAGTAGATATTTATTTTACCTGACACAAACTTGGGTGTCAAGCCAGTCGTGAGGAATGCGAAAGCCACTACAGATATTGTGTGGCGATCGCTCTTTTGTGTGAAAGGGCGATCGCTGTTGCTGTTAGATAGGCTGCGATCGCGATTCGATAAACAAACTAAGATCGACTTGGAAAAAGTCGGCGATTTTTCTGGCTTCATCTATTTCGATCGCCCTTCGATTAACCATAATTTCCTCAACCTCTGTTTCCGTTCCCAAAACTGGAATCAAGTCAGATTTATCTAAATTTCTCGCATCCATTAAATGTTGCAATATTGAAGCAGAATTGCCTGCGGTTATTGGATAATTTTCAGCTTCAAATTTTTCAATCAACGTTATCAAAAGATCCAGAAATATATCTTCCTCCGGCGATCGCGCGGGGCGGTGTTCCAGTTCGCAAGCGAGAGCGATCGCGGCATCGTTTTCTGCTTCAGTTGCGATCGGTTTTGGTTGATATCGAACCAGTAAATCTGTATAAGATTTTGCATCAAAAGTACGGAGCATTTTTCCACTCATCCTTATCATACTCAGCGTGAGTCAAAACATATTTGATGTAGATCCTTTAAGAATCGTAAACCAAATCAACTATCAGGCGATATCGATTTCCCTTAATATTAAATACGGTAAAATTTCCAACTGCTTCAGCTTTTGGATAAGTCTGCTGAACATCAATTAAGTTCTGCCATTCAGCTTTACTTGACACTCTATACCAGTCATAAAGTACATCACAGGAATCCGCATGGCTTTCACAGAAATCTCGCAGGACTTTTCGGCTGATAACACGCATTTAACCTTTTTTTATAAACCACACCAGATTTTGTTCTCAACTTACGCATTTGTCATATTATAAACATTTGTAAGTGCGATCGCAACATTATAGCCATAACGACATGAATAGGATAAATTATATCATACTATTATTCGATTAAACAAGCTTTTTGTTAATTTTTATAGCGACTTTTCCACCACTACCGTCAACACAGCCACAAAAATCGATAAAAGCGATCGCCCCTCTCTCTCCATCAAAAATAATGGACATGAAGCTGCTATAACTTTAGCGTTAATTAAGGTAAAAATCCGATCCAGTTCTAATAAACTTGCTAGTTCTACAACCTCTTCTGAAGTTAAAAGATTAGCCTTTTTTGCTCTGCCAATTCTTTTAATCTAGCTTGCAGATTTTCCGTAAATTTGAATAAGTAAAGATTTCTGACTTTCTGAATCGAAATCTCACTATCAATCCAGTAAGAAGGTTGTACCATAAGTTCAGCTATCATGGTGATTTAATTGCTCAATTACTACATGGATAGTCTTAATTTTATCATAAAAACGATCGCCCTTTCATCCATCCACATTTATCAGCGGTAAAAAAAGAGCGATTGCTTTATCGACAATCCCCACCCAACGGTAAAATTAAATTAAATTCAATTAATCATTAAATTATGTCATCACTAATCTTAACTCGAATCTTCCTAGCAACCGCAGCCGTATTCGGAGGTTTATCTGTCGCCGGTGGCGCCTTTGCCTCTCACGCTTTAAAAGAGAAATTGACCGATCAAGCTTTAGCAATTTTTGAGACCGGCGCCCGATATCAAATGTATCATGCCCTGGCTCTATTACTCGTCGCTTTACTCTTGAGCCGCGCCCAAGAGTCTCAAACCTTTTTTGCAGTCGCTGGATGGGCTTTTATTGCCGGCACGATCGTCTTTTCCGGCAGTTTGTACGCCCTGAGTTTGACTGACATCAAATGGCTGGGTGCCATTACCCCATTGGGAGGAGTTGCTTTTATTGTCGGTTGGGGATGTTTGGCAGTTGCAGCTTGGAGTTTCAAATAGAGATTGGCAATTACCCATGCCCAATGCCCCAATGCCCCATTACCAATTACCTAATTTTCAAAGACATTCCTCGAAAACATCTCTGTCAAAGTACGCAAATAAGGTAAAAATACCGTTAAATCTTCAGTAGGAAGCCGATCGGATATTTCCCCACACAAAATTAGCAGCATATCCTGCACTAGCTCCCAACTTACACGAAGTTTCGGATACAGCATCACGCAAATTGGAAATAATTCTTGCTGTACCGGGCCCATGCTTTCTTCCAAAACGCACCAGCACAAATAGCTTTGAAAAATCTCGACATCCCGGATGCCAGAAATTTTTACCTCCCGATCGCTCAAATAACCGCTGCTGCTGCGGTATCCTTGATGCTGGGAACTAGCCCGATCGTACACTGCACTAGCAATCTTAGTCGTCTGCTGCAACAAATGCTGAACCGCTAATAGAGCTCTTGAATTCGGGGGCTGATTCGCCGCAGCCTCGTTAATCTCTCCGTAGGGAATGTGCAGGTAATCGTCTACAACTTTGAAGTATGGTGCAAATTCCGATCGCTCCGACTCCGAAAGACATCCTAACAAGATTTTGCTAGTGTATTGAAACTCTAACGTCACAAATCCCAGCACTAACGGATCTGTCTCTGAGTATTTCCGCCTCACTTGGATAATATCTTTTCCCACCAGCACTGACAAGCGGAAAACAGGTTCTCTATCGGCGTAAGCGTCTATTGCTTTCCGATATAAAGTGCTAGTGTCGGCAGCAATTTCTAAAGGATTAATTAAGCTCGGATCGATCGCGTGCCGCTCTATTTGTTCCCCTAAAACAGCTTCTACTCTACTCCAAGCTATCTCGCTGGCTAATTTCAGGGTATTTGTCAATTTGTCAACTATTTTAGCTCGATTTCCCTCAAAATTAGTCAACTCTGGGCTTGGGGGAATTTGCCGCTGCGCTTGGTTTTCTCGTGCCGCCACGGTACTGTAATATTTTTTTGCCCAGCTAACTGCAAAGGAAGAAACGCTGACACTTTTAGCCTCTGGGATTTTGTGAGTGTCCGAGTCGGTAATACCCTGTGACGCAAGACTGTCGCCCTGTTGAATTTCGTCTGCTGCTGGTAAAGACTTTGAAGATACTTGTGAAATATCCGTCATCAGAAACCTCGTTTTTTTAGAAAATCGCACTCGATCAGTTCTCCTAATTTTTAATGTTGTTAACTACAATTTTCTGCATTTGTACGCTGACAGTCATCCGCCATTGTGCTTAAAACTATAGGTCATTTGGCTATACTGCCTGCATTTTTTATAATATATACGTTAATAACGTTATTGATTGTGCTTTAGAACACAGTCATCCTGTGAGTCGCCACCATATTTTTTTTTACCAGTAAAACCTGCAGGAAATAAAATTAATTTGTCTTACAAGTTCAGACTTAAAGTCAATTGTGTCTCAAAAAAAGTGAGATTTGAAATATTTTATCTTTGTTTTAAATCGGTTTTGTCGATCGCCCTACTTTCTCAAAAAATCTAGGCTACAGCACGATCGAGCGGTGACTTTGATTAATTTATCTGTCGTAGTGGTTTGGGGGGATTTGAGATTTTACCCACTCCGGCTGGTTCGAGTCCTCCTCCCGCAGAGAGAGCTTGCCCCTACAACGATAAGATTAGGTTGATTGGGCCCCACGGGCGATCGCTCCTCAAAAACAGCACGGCCACTAGCTCTTTAAGGCTATACCTTCGGGTAGGATTAGTAGGACGAGAGGAAGTGGATAAAATGAGCGCCAGCAGCAATTCAACAGAAATTAAGTTCGGAACCGATGGGTGGCGGGGACTGATTGCCCATGACTTTACTTTTGCCAACGTGCGGAAAGTCACCCGGGCGATCGCCAGTTACCTAGAAACCGCTTACACTAAAGACCGCCCAGTTCTAGTCTCCTACGATACCCGCTTTCTGGCAGACGAGTTCGCCCGCACGGCGGCTGAAGTCTTGGCAGATTTGGGATGGACGGTGCTCGTGGTCGATCGAGATTGCCCCACACCAGTCATCGCCTACAGCGCCAAGCATCTCAACTCCGCAGGAGCTCTGATGTTCACGGCTTCGCACAATCCCGCACCTTACTGCGGCATCAAATACATCCCCGACTACGCGGGCCCGGCAACCCCGGAAATTACCGATACAATTGTGGCAAATATTGCTGGTGCTTCTGATGCCCCAGCCAAAGGCAGTCACAACGATAAAATCTCCACTTTTGACCCGAAACCCGAATATCTGAAGTTTCTTTATACTTTGATCGATGTGGAGCGGATTCGCTCTGCTAAGTTGAAAGTCAAGTACGACGCTCTTTATTCGACTTCTCGCGGCTATCTCGACGGCGTTTTGGAACACTGCGGCTGCGATGTCGAAAGTTTTCACACCTACCGCGATGTGCTGTTTGGGGGCGGAATGCCCGAGCCCAAGGGCGAACAGTTAGTCGAGTTGGTGGAAGCTGTTAAGAAGGATGCGGCTGATTTGGGTTTGGCTACCGATGGCGACAGCGATCGCTTTGGGATTGTTGACGAGTTGGGAAATGTCTTGACTCCAAACACTGTGCTGTTGCTGCTGGCGCGTCACTTAGTTAAGAATAAAGGCTTGACTGGGGCGATCGTCCGTACCGTCGCAACTACTCATTTGCTCGACAATTTGGCCGCCAAGTACGGTTTAACAATCTACGAAACCGCAGTCGGTTTTAAATACATCGGCGAAAAAATGCGGGAAACAGCGGTGCTCATCGGCGGCGAAGAATCCGGCGGTTTGAGCGTTTTGGGTCACATCCCCGAAAAAGACGGGATTTTGGCTGATATGCTCGTCGCCGAGGCGATCGCTTATGAAGGCAAACCGCTTTCTCAGCTAGTCGAAGAAGCCATTAAAGAAGCCGGCGGCCCCCTGTACAACAAACGCTTGGACTTGCACCTAGATGAAGCCCACAAAGCAGCCGTTTTGGATTCTTTTACCAAGAATCCCCCGACGGAAATAGCGGGTATTGGTGTTAAGGAAATCGGCCGCAAAGACGGAATTAAACTTTATCTTGAAGATGGCGGCTGGGTATTGCTGCGGCCTTCGGGAACCGAACCCCTAATGCGCGTTTACATGGAAACAAATTCTGTGGAAAAAGAAGCCAAAGTTGCCGAATACATGGAAAAGGTAATTTCCCACTTAGAACCTGTTTAAATTTCCACCTATTCCAATGCGGGGTTTTTTCCCTACGGCTTGAGATTGTAGGGTGCGCACTGCGCACCTTACGTATTTTTGATAACTCTTGGCACCGCGTCTGAACATTAATTATCGATACTGCTCAGTCAGTTATATATTTGTAATACAATTGGATTTGCTTAAGTTTGGGATTTGTAAATTTATTTATTTTAATTTATTTTTTAATAGTTAAAAAAAATCCGAAATTTTTTCCGCCTCTACTTGACTTTTCCCCTAATCTTATTGTATATTAATAAATAATGGGATGGTTGCCAAAATATTATTGGGACACAGATTGGGATTATGAAAAAAGTATATCAGTTAAATTATTAGTCTGTCAACCCTTTTATGAAAACAATTCCTCTGCTCGCCATTAGTTTTTTAGTAGCAATTTTAGCAAGCGCGATCGGCATTATCTCAGTGCAGAACGCCGCCCCAGTATCCTTAAACTTTATCTTGTTTAAATCGATACAAATGCCCGTAGGAGTAGTATTGGCAATGAGCATTAGTGCAGGACTGATCGGCGGTGCGCTGCTGCAACCGCTGTGGAACCTTTCCGATTCCCAAGGTTCGCGGCCCAAATTTCAGGCAAATCCAGAAGAATCCGACACCGCAGAATATTAAGTTAATTGCTGAATCCTTACAAGGAGTACACCTGACCGTCAATCAGCAGCCGAGTAATTCCCTTAGCTAGCAAATAAGGCGCAGCTTTTTGCAGCAGCCTGCCATCAGGAATCTTGAAAACCCTTTGATTGCGAGTAGCAAATCGGCGGGCCACTCGGTGATTGTCAAAAACAGGCAGAGTTTTCTCGCGAATTTCCGCCACCGGAATTTGACCCAGTTCGCCAAAAGCTTTCAGAGGTCTAGTGATTAACTCGGAGGCCCGATCGACTACCAAGTAGCAAATTTTGGGCAGAGATACTTCGCTTAAAGGCAAAACTTGAATCAGCCCTTTAGCCCGAAGCTCGTTAGCGAAGCCCTCGAAGAGGATCGACTCGCCCGAGGATATAGAACCCAGCAGACTGCTTTCAAACAGAGAGTTTTCATCCTCTAAATCTTCGTCGAAGTCGTCATCTAAATCGTCCTCATCCTCGTCCTCATCCTCGTCCTCATCCTCATCCTCATCCTCGTCGAAATCGCTAAAATCTTCACCTGCGAGCAATCCTGCGTCGGGCAGCATTGCCTGTAGTTCCCCAGTCACAACAGGGAGCTCGCTGCGAGGAGCAACATAGGTTGCTTCGGCATCTGGCAAATCAGAAACATCCAAATCCGACTGTAAAGTTCCTCGAATTTCGAGATCCGCAACTGGTTGGGCGTCTGATAAAGAACGCTTTCGGATCGTCGGCCTCGAATTTTGGAGTGAGTGCGGGACGGGGACTGACTCAGACAGGGGGACACCTACAGGATCGGTTTCGCGATCGGCCGCCGACGATTCAGCAGTCGCCTCTGTCGGTTCAGAAACACTGGTGCGATCGGACAAACGCTTTTGTTTTTGCTGGACCAGAAATTCGTATTCTGGCTCCGACAAAGCGCCCTGAAGGATGCGCCTCACAGTCGAACTGCTCACTCCGTAGCGCTTGGCCAGAGTGATAGTATTCTCGTCCGACTGTCGGTACAGTCTGAGGATTTCCCGTTTGTCTGAATCGGAGAGTTTTGTGGGCGTCATGCCAAGTTTTCCAGCAAAAAGACGTGAAAAGACGCAGGAAGTGCGATCGGCGAACTGTGATTTTTCATTTTCGATTTGAAGTTGAGAGATGCCGGCAAGGACAAAAAAGCTGGGGCGTCCCAATCGCTTGCCGAAGCAACCCAAATCTCCAATCGCTACGCGGTGCGACGAGTCCGCCTGCTCTGGCGAGAACGGGTTGAGATGTCATGTTCCAAGATAGCTCCAATTCCGAACAGGATGGCGCTGAAAACAAAAAAGACTTCCAGCAAACTGCCGCTTTGATAACTACCCTCAGCCTGAGTATCCCGCCATTTAAAGTACATATCTGCGATGTAAAGCGAAAAAGTTGCAGCCGCAATCATCCTCCAAGATTGGGAAAAACGTCCTCCCCAAAACGCCAGCAGCAGTGCAGTAGCAATAATCAGCAGAAAAACGTCTCCGACGATGTAAAACAAATTGATTGCATTTTTGTGAGGCGACAGTTGCTTGTCAAGTGCCATCACCCATGCCGGAGCTTTAGTTGGTTCTGCTGCTGCTTCTTCTTCTTCGGGTGCTGATTGAGCATCAGTCGCTGCTGCTCCTTTTGCCTGTAACTTGGACGAATTGTCCAAAGCAGGCGCTCTTTCTTTGGTAGCGGTTGCTGGTGCCGATTCTGTCACTACTTCCTGAGTGGCTGCCGGAGCCATTCCTAGCTGTACCCTCCAAGAGTCAGGGGCCGCAACCCAGATAGCTACAGCAATCCCGAAGGCTGCTATTCCCGCTAACAAACCCCACTGCCAAATTTCTAGATTCAGCCGCTTGGAAGTCACAGCTACAACCATGCCCCCGATCAGTACCACATAGCTGCCCAGATAAAAGGCATCTGCAGGAGACACGTCCGGATCTAACCCGAAATAGAGTTCCCAAATCCCGAACAGCACGCCGCCTATGAAATAGAACAGCATCCCCAGACCAATGCCCAGCCAGACGTTGCGCCCGCTGGCCATGTGCGGGCTTTGCCAGTTTCTAAAACAGACTAAAGCCGCTCCGAAGTATGCTCCGCATTCAAAAATATAAGTGCCGATCGAGTACCAAAGAGGTAAACCCTCTTCTTGTGAGAGGGGGACGCTGAACAGCAAAAAGAACAGCAGCGCCATGACAGCCCAGACAATGCCCGCAATCACTAGGGTCTGAGCTGACAGTAAAGATGGAGATGTAGATGACTTTTCTGAAGTGCTACTCATAGGGATTTCACGAGACCTAACTAGCGGTTGAACGCACCCCATCTCAATCTTTAATTTTTGATTGTAGATGAGGATTATTTCGCCAAATAACATTGATCTGACGCTCCGGGAAAAACTGGCGTCAAGCGTGCGTGTCGTCGGGAATTTTGCCCTCGTACACTAAGAGAAAGACTAAGCAAGAATCATATCTATTTACTAATTCAACGAATTAGTCGTTAGTCTATCTTTTGCCCGGTAATAGATGATAGAAAGACGGTTTATGTCTCCACCATTAAGGCTTTTACACTACCCACTATCTCTCTTAAATTATACCCTCAAATGTTGCTGTTTCTGTTTTTTTGCTTTCGCACTACCCCACTCATATCAATGATTGTGGGTGGGGAGTGCGAGCTAAATTTAGCTAAATTGCCAGACTGTAGGTTGCCTCCAAACCGACTCAACAATTTGGTTGGTCAATACAAGTTAGCAATCCAACCTGTATATCGCGTACCCCCTACAGTGCAATTATCTCGGCTCAATTATCTGCGTCCAATTGTCTGAGCAATTGTCAAAGATTTTCTATGCTGCGAGCCACAACTTGTTGAGGGCTGATTGTTTCAGCCAATCTAGAAACTGAGTGCGATCCGGTGCTGGCATATCTTGCAGCACATCGCTAACTCCCTCAGCGAAGCCCGTATCGCCAAAATATGATTTGCCCAAACGGTGGAGTTCTTGCAATAAGGTCTTGAGATGTTGCTCTTGCCAAGGGGGCACCTTGTGACTTTGCAAGGGACTAACGGTTAGCCAATTTTTGATTGCATCAGGGGAGTCTGCCTGGGGGAAGTTTCCCTGCTGAAATACCTTGGCGATATCTTTCTGAAACGATGCGGCTTGCCTTGCGCCTAAGAGGTCTTCTACATCGAAGTAAACAGCTTGGAGCAGCAGCAGGCAAGCCTGCGCGAACAGCGGTGCTTTGGCGGATTCAGTACCTGCCGGTTCTTCGCCGGCAAGCTGATCTAAACGGACTTTTCCCCAGACGCTATATCGATCCGGCTCTTCTAGCAGAACACAGGCTTTGCCTCGGTTGTCGGTTAAGTCCCGCCACAAGGCTCTGGCGTCTTCTGCTTGCTTGCCGTTGAAGGCGCTGATTAGGCGAAAAGTCTGCCCCTGATAATTGAGAATGGGAATTTGTTGATCCCGTTTTGGGTGTTGAAAATTGGTTATTTCAACATCCTGCCGTTTCAGAATAAACATGACACTGCGATTTGACTCCTGTCATGGCCGAGGTGCTGTGCTTTTGACACTCTCCAAGCCTAAAGGCGAGGGGATTCTTGATTCAACGAGTCCACTTAAATTAGCAGGATTGCCCTCCTCAAGCGTTCCGATACTTTTTTGCTAACAAATGCTAACAAATATCTAAGCTGAGATTGTTTCTCAACCTTGGCATATAAACTAATGCACGAAGGAAAATCCCCCGCGCACAACTTACGACTGCTGTACTGGCAACGCTTGATTTTCGCGATCGTGCCGATCGGGCGATTGACTATTGTGCTTTGATGCCATAGAGTCCGCTTATATATTGAGGCTCCGTACCATCAGGGATTTTCACCTGAGTCTTTCAATCCTAGTTCTACCACATTTTTCTCAAATATCAACTCGATCGGAAGGTTCGCACACATAGCTAAAGATCGGCAAATTAGTCACTGTGGCTCAACTGCTATACAAAACTCGGCTAAATTTATCAAAAAATTGGGTTTTAAACCCCGTCCTCAAAGCACGGCTTTGTGTTATGACCGCGCTCCCGTCGAGATAGGGAACTGCCACGACTCTAAATAACCTGGTCGAAAACGTAAGACTATGCTTGCGGAGTGGATGGAGCTCGCCAGTGTCAAGAATCACCGCACCTCATAGTCGGTGAGTGTTTCAAAACTATTGCTTTTGATGCTTGAGGTATTTTCGTACATCAAACCGGTTTATGCGTAAGTCATCAAATATTTACTTGCTCGATCGCACACTGCACCGATACAATAATGTTGTTAGCGATTTTTGAGTTGGGTGCGTAACTCAGTTGGATAGAGTAGCTGCCTTCTAAGCAGCGAGCCGCAGGTTCAAGTCCTGCCGTACCCGTTAATAAAACCTAATACCATCAAGGGTTTGGGCCGTTTTCTACCGTAAAGGAGACAGTGGCCCAAACCTGATTTATTTCGGATTTGTTTCGGATTTGTTTCGGATACCGGTATCCGAAACATTGCTTGTCTTGAACGCGCGAAATCCAGCAGCCCAATTTCCGATTGATACGGGGCTAATCTTCCCGCTTCCCGATCGACACTGCTACCCCTCTGAGTAGATGTTTGCCACAGCCGAGGTGCTATCATAAAAAGTCTATTGTGTCAATAGCCATCGCCTGCGATGTTAAAACAGCAGCAGCAGCAGCAGCCGGTTGTGACCCGAGTAGCCTTCAGGCGTTATCCTTAGTAGTCAGGCTAGTTTCCGACAGGTTTGGATATGTTCCCAGCAACTATATTTCATATTCCCCAAAATTTAATGCTATTACTCGACCGCAGCGCGATCGACCGATTAAAGCCCGTATTCGCGCAAGCAACCGGAATGCCGATAATTGCATCGGAAAATACGGCAACAATTGCACTCATATTGGTTGCTCTGGGAATTCTGGGTTGGGGATTCTATCGCGCCAGATATTTTGGCAAACTGGGAATTTTGGCTTGGTTGCAGTCAGTTGCGCTGATGAGTCCCTGGCTGCTGTTCTTTGGTTTGTTCGCCGCCGGCATTTACCTCAGTCTAGTTGCGGTATTGTTGCTGCTCGTCGCATCCACGGGATTGTACATTTATCTGGGCCGGCAATTGCGTAAGGCTGCCTCCGATGCAGTGCGGAGCTCGCGCGATCCTGCTGAGTTAAAGTCCCAAAGCGATGGTTTCTCGGCCCCTGACTCTGGGCCGGCACCAGCCAAAGAAATCATTAAGATCGTCACATCGCCACTTGCAACTAATGAATTAGAAATAATTCCCGTTCCAGTTGAAGACCTCAAGGCAATTAAAGGCATCTTTGGCATCGATACTTACTTTGCCACAGAAACGATTCCCTATCAAGATGGGGTAATCTTGAAAGGCAATCTCCGGGGAGACCCCGAACAAGTACACTCGCGTTTGACGGCAAGTTTGCAAGAAAGATTAAACGATCGCTACCGCCTATTTTTAGTAGAAAATCAGGACGACAAGCCGGTAGTTATTATCTTGCCCAGCACAAACGACCCGCAGCCAGCTACCGTATCTCAAAAAATCCTAGCAGTCGTGCTGTTGCTGGCAACAATTGCTACCAGCTTGGAAACAGGCGGTTTGCTGCTGGGTTTCGATTTCTTTAACTCGCCGGGTCGATATCTAGAAGTTTTGCCAATGGCAGCGGGAATTTGGGCGGTTTTAGGCTCTAGCGAAATTGCTCGCCGAGTGGTGGCAAATCGGTACAAGGTTCGCTTGAGTTGGCCATTTTTTATACCAACTTTGCAGATAGGTTCTTTTGGGGCGATCGACCGTTTTGAGTCGCTGCTACCCAACCGTAAAGTTTTGTTTGACATCGCTTTTGCTGGGGCCGCGGCTGGGGGAACAGTTGCTCTGGCAATGCTGGTAACGGGTTTGCTGCTGTCTCACCCCGGCAGTTTGTTTCAAATTCCCGCAGAATATTTCAAGGGCTCGGTTTTGGTGGGAATTTTGGCAAAAGTGGTTTTGGGTTCGGCCTTGCAACAGCCGATTGTTGATGTTCACCCGCTGGTAGTTATCGGTTGGTTGGGCTTGGTAATCACGGCGATTAATTTGATGCCGGCGGGACAGTTGGATGGGGGTAGAATCGTACAAGCAATCTACGGCCGGAAAATAGCCAGTCGCGCGACTTTGGCGACGTTTGTGGTGCTGGCGATCGCTTCTTTAGTTAATCCTTTGGCTCTGTATTGGGCGATCGTGATTCTGATTTTACAGCGGAATCTGGAGCGGCCGAGCCTCAACGAGCTGACTGAGCCGGACGATGCTCGCGCGGCTTTGGGTTTGCTAGCTTTGTTCTTGATGGTTGCTGCGCTGTTGCCGCTGACTCCGGCTTTGGCGGGCCGTCTCTTAATCGGGAACTAACAGCAGCCGCGCGACTTTCATGTAATCGGCTATTGGCTTGCGGTAGATTAGTGAAATGTAGGAATTAGGCGATCGAACTGGGGAACGGAAGGGCGATCGCGTTCCTAATTACTAATTGCCCCCTGGTTATTTATCTATGACCAAAGTTGATTTCTGTACAAACCAAAATTTGTTTAAACTCGATCGATAAAGTAAAAATCATCTATCTGAGCATCTAGGATAAAGTCATGGCTAATCAACTTCCTCCTGTATTGGTAACTTTTGATGCAGATGTTTTGATGGCTGGCAGGACCCAAGTGTGGCAAGAATATGCCAAGGTGGGAACTTGCTATATCCCGGAAGTAGTGTACGACGAAATAGATCGTCTGACAGGGCAAGCGGTGGAAAAAGCTCAAGAGCAAGTAGCTAGAGAGTTTATGCGATTTTTTGCCGACAGCGGCTGGATTGCAACTGACGCTCAGGAAACGCACCGAGCTCTGGAACCTTCGATTAAAAATCAAAGCAAGCCAGCAATGCTGGTGGTGGCGACGGCTCAGTGCGTTTACGGTTTGGCTCAGGAACATCCAGAGGCATTGGTGATTTTTGTGTCCAACAGCCAGCCTCTGCTGAAGCGGCTGGCTTCTGTGGGGGCTACGAATCTCTGCGGGATTACCGGGGCGATGCTGTTAAATTGGGCGAGGAAAGGGGAACGCCCGCCGGCGGCGACTCAGCAATTGCAAAGTTTGATGCGCACTCTCGCCGAACGCAAATTGACTCAGCGCTCTAACAGCAGAATTCAGGATGCTGCTGTTGGCAAAACTGGGACTTCTGCTAGCAAGTTAACGGAGACGCGCACTTCTGAGTTGAAGTCGCCCAGCAGTTCTACTAAAACTAATAAAACGGGTTTGACTGGGAGCCGCAGTGCGAGTTCGCGCCCCAAAACGCCGCGAAGTCGCGAGGAGACGAGAGATTACGAGCCGGCTGTATATCGCATGAAACATATTACACCTCCGAAAAAAAGGGACAGCGGTTTTCTGTCTAGTGCGTTCAATTTTTTGGGAGCGTTATTTTTCTTGACGGTAGCGGTGGGTATTTTGTGGCGAGTTTTCGATGTTAAAGGTTTTAGAAAGACTTTTGTGCCGGCTCTACCGCAGCCTGTGCGAGAGTTTGTCAAGTCGATAGACCCTAGGTAAACGATCTCGTTACCGGAGCAAATAGTTAATATCTAACTAAATCACCGATATTACAGCTTCGGAAATTTAGAATTTTTTACCGCAGATGCAGGCAGATTAACGCAGATTAACGCAGATATCGTGATGTTTGAATAATGCTGAACTGGAACGAAATCTTTAGTGGATTGGCATTAGCTTTGGCAGGATTTGCTTATGCTTTTGCAGTCTGTTTTATTTTTTTTTGCACTGCACCGTTTTGGGATACAGTAATTGCGATCGCAGGAGCTTTAGTTGGAACTGTAGCCACTTATTGGGTGCTGACTTCATCCTTGCCGAGTTTAGGGATTTTGGCGCTAATGTTTCTTTCGCAAGCGGTGACAGTAGGATTTGCAGGCGCGTTTCTGCCGGAAGGAATGTACGCAGGCGTTTTCTTGAACGCGGGGACTCTTGCGCTAGGAATTACCAGCCGTTATACAACTTTTTCGCAACAAAAAACAATGCTAATTTTGGTTTTGTTTGTGGCGCTTTTTCTACCTGTTTGGGCTGCAGATTTCTGGCGGCGAAATGGAATTAGTCCCCACAATTATTAACGCCAATTTGCTCGATCGACTGGGCGCTGAGGGCGCTATAATAAGAAAGTTAAGTATCAATTCAAAGCCGGGGCTGTTCCTTCTACAGGTCGAACAATCGCAGGTTTATTGGTAGATTTTGCCTGAAAAAGTGCCTTGAGTGCCTTGTCGAGATTTTCGGCCATGACGATGCGGTTTTCATAGGCAGCAATAACTCTGACTAAAGTTGGTAAACTATTGCGCTCGGCCTCTAAATAAAGAGGTTCCACGTACAACAAAGATTGTTCAATGGGAATTACTAATAAATTGCCTTGAAGCGCTTTTGAACCCTGGCGATTCCAGAGAGATATTTGTTCGGAAATAACCGGATCTTGGTTGATTAAAGCTTCTATTTGTTCCGGGCCATAAACTAATCGCTGTTTGGGAAATTGGTACAACAGCAATTTTCCGTAATCTTCCTCGTCAGATCGCCCTGCAATCCAAGCAATTAAATTGTTGCGACTTACTGGTGTAAATGGCAGCAGCAAAATAAATTCTTCTGCTGTTTCCGTTGGCAGTTTCGTAATCAAATAATACGGCTCTACCGGCTGCTGTTCGCTGCCGTAAATTTCATTGGGAACTCGCCACAAATCCTCCCGATTGTAGAATACCTGCGGGTCTTCCATGTGATAAGTTAGCAAGCGTTCCGATTGAATGCTCAACAAATCTACTGGATATCTGATATGTTTGCGGAGGGCCGGAGGCATTTTCTCAAGGGGTTTGAAGAGTCCGGGAAAGATAGCAATCCAACTGTTAATAATCGGATCGGAGGGATTGGCAACGTAGAAGTCAACAGACCCGTTGTAGGCATCAATCACTACTTTAACGGAGTTGCGGATGTAGTTAAATTCATGATTTCCCGGGTCAGAATACGGATAGCGATCGCTCGCTGTATAGGCATCAATAATCCAGTAAAGATAGTTGGGAGATTTATCAGTCGCCGAGGGTGAAGGTTTAATCTCGTTGCCATTTTCATCTTTTTCTTTTTCTATATCATCTTGGCTAAGATTGGCATTTGCTACTACTAAATACGGGTCGGAATCGTAGTGCAAAAAAGGGGCGATCGCCCGGACTCTTTTGTTAATATTTCGGCGGTACAGCAATTTAGTTTCTGGCGTAAAATTGCGGGTTAGCGCCATTTGCCAATTTTTAAGATAATTAGCAAATAACCAGCGCCGCCACATCGATCCGAGATCGATTCCGCCCCTACCGCTGTAAGTATTGTAAACATTGTCTTCGCCGCTGGGATAGTCGAATTCTTTGACTTTTGTGGGTGTCATCGCGTTTGTATCGGTGACTTCGCCGTAGTAAATTCGCGGGTAGCCGATCGGGATACTGGCCCGAATTCGATCGTTGGTTATTGCCAAAGCAGTCTCTCCTGTCTGGGCTGCAACTCCAATATCTTTGACAAAATAATCGGGTAAACCGCCGACACCGACTCTGTTTACGGGAGAAAGAGTAAAGCCGTAACCGTGAGTGTAAACTAGGTGTTCGTTCACCCAAGTTTGAGCTTCTGGCGCAACTGCTGTGTAATCTAATTCCCGCGCTGCCAGAAACACCTGTTGGCTTTCCGAATCTCCCTTTTGTGCTTTTTCATTTTTGATTGTGTACCGATCGATATCAGCATCAGGAAATGTATAATAGGGTCTGATTTGCTGTAACTGTCGGTTTGTTTGCAGCAGCGGTCGCTTGTCCCACAAGCGGATGTTGCTAATAGTCAGTTGATTTTTTTCTAAGTCGGCATAAGTAAGTTTTCCGGCGGGATCGAATGTTTTTATTTCGATTTTGTTGAGGTCAAAAGCTTCTTTAGTAAAGGCAATGCTGCGCTGGATGTACGGCTGTTCTCGTGCTAGTTCGTTGGGTTTAACTATCAGTTGCTGCACAATTTTTGGCAGCAGCCAATTTCCCAAGCAACTTAAACTCAGCCACGCTAGAATAATCTTTTTGATGAGTTGATTTTGATTTTTGAATTGGCAAACCTGCCACAGCATCAAAAGTGCGATCGCCCCCGCCAAAATACTCAAAAATCCGTAGCAGGGCAGCCGCACTGTCACG
Source organism: Microcoleus pseudofavosus SVA1_A4 (assembly GCF_036700565.1). Classification (NCBI taxonomy): domain Bacteria; kingdom Bacillati; phylum Cyanobacteriota; class Cyanophyceae; order Oscillatoriales; family Microcoleaceae; genus Microcoleus; species Microcoleus pseudofavosus. Next base: position 130,318 of record NZ_JAUBPE010000004.1, on the reverse strand, counting down.
TCAGCATAATTCGCCCCGTAGGTAACGTCTCCGCGCGAGTACAGCAATGCGTAGCGCCCCAGCCAGTACAGGAGTGCGGTGGCTAGCATGAAAGCTGCACCCAGGCCGTACAAGTGCCTCTGTTGCGATCGCGAAAACCCCAAAAATATCCCTTGACTCAGGCTATTTCCCGACAGCAAATATGTTAAAGCACAAGATACTAAACCGTACAAAAAGACAACTGTCAGCCAGAAGCCTAGCAACTCTAAAATTGGGAAAATAAATACATAAAAGCTAATATTTTGATGAAAAAGAGGGTCGGTTGTGTTAAAATTAGTAGGGTGGAAATATTGCAAAACATTTGTCCAGCGACTGGCTGCAATAAGCCCGATCGCCAAACTGAGCAAAAGGGCGATCGTCCGCAGCCAAAAATCCGGCTTAATTACCACAGCTAACATTGTCCCCAGCAGCAATCCCAACTGCCACCAATGAGAAAATATCTGCACTGCTATTTGTGGGATTGCCTCAACTCCAAATTGTACGGGCGGTGCAGGCAAATTGCCAGCTATACCGAGATAGGTGAGACTGTTGGCAGCTAACAGCCCGCAGTGAATTACTGTCAAAGTTGCGATCGAACTCAATCCAAATACCGCCAACAGCAGCCAGGAAAAGGTAATTTGAGATTTAGCAACAGGTAATTCGTAATTCTTCCCCGTTTTGTTCGCCCTCGGCGAAGCGAATAGCGCCCCCGCTGATTTTATGTTTTCTGCCGGATGTTGCAGGCGGCGCGCTAAGGCTAAATTTCCCATCAAAAAAACAACAGAAATGGCAGTTGGAATTACCCCCAGTAACCCTTGAGTTTTCAGCCTTAACAGGAAAACCTGAAGATATCCAACTTCCTGAAACCAGAGAATTTCTGCCGCAACGCGGGAGGCTAACTCCACAACCAGCCATAGCCCTACAAGCAGTAAAATTAATTGATAAATTCGCCTTCTTAAAATCATAATATTATGTCTGCTCGAACGATCGCTATAAAATTGGTTTGCAGCATCGGAATGCAAGTCCTCAGATTTTTATGAGGACTTTCATTCCGATGCTGCAAACACCTTGATTGCGGGTAATTGACCGGACATGATATAAGTTACGAGTAAGGACACGGCAATGCCGTGTCCCTACAAATATAACGTGCAATTAACCGAATTTGAATCGAAATTTGAATCGAAAAAAAACCAGCTAGCTGTACTGCTGATTGACATCCACATCCAAATTAAACAGCGTTTGCAAAGTGTGCATCGCTTGCCTGCGCGCCTCAATATCCTGCTGAGCGCGCAACTGTACCATCGGATCGTGCAAAATCTTATTCACAATTCCCCTTGTTAAAGATTCAATCACATCTTGATGTTTCTCCGAAAATTCGGAACCCAGACGCGATAAAGCTTTTTCTAACTCTTGTTCGCGAATCAATTCGATCTTATCCCGCAAACAGCTAATAGTAGGAACAGTTTCCAGACTGCGCCACCAGACATCAAAAGCCTCTACTTCCTGTTCCAGCAGGCCCTGAGCTTCCATTGCCATTTTGCGGCGGCTTTCGTGATTTTGAGCTACCACTGCTTTCAAGTCGTCCACATTAAACGACTTCACATTAGCGAGTTCCTTCGCATCCGAGTCAACGTTGCGCGGCACAGAAATATCCACCAACATCAAAGAGCGATCGGGTTCTAAAACAGCTTCCAATTTAGCTTTATTTAACAGCGGCTCTGTAGCGGCTGTGCTGGTAAAAACCAAGTCAGAGCCGGCAATTACCTGCATCATTTCCGAGAGCTGATACAGGTGCAATTGAGCATCTTTAAACTGACCTGCCAACTCCAATGCGCCCCGCACAGAGCGGTTGACGATCGAAATATGGCTAGCTCCTTTTGAGAGCAAATGCTGCACCAAAAGCCGCGACATTTTGCCAGCACCGATAATCGCAATTTTGCTGCTTGCTAAATGCTGACCCTTCATTTGAGCCAATTCTGCAGCCGCCGAAGAAATCGAAACCGCACCGGTACCGATGCTAGTTTCCGTGCGAACTCGCTTCCCTGCTGTGAGAGCTTGCTTGAACAAGCGCTCTAAAATTCTGCCGACACCTTTGTACTGCTGGGCGAGTTTGTGAGTTTGTTTCACCTGAGCCAAAATTTGTCCTTCTCCCAGCACCAAGCTGTCGAGGCCAGAGGCCACTCGCATCAAGTGCATCACCGCATCTTCGTGCAGCAAAATGAACAGGTGAGGGCGCAAAGACTGCACGTAAACTTTACTGCATTCGGAAAGGAACTGAATAACCTCTCGCACACCAGGCTCGGACTCGCTGGTAACAATATAAATTTCTAAGCGGTTGCAAGTGCTGAGGATGGCAACCTCTTGAATGTGCGGGTAGCCGCGCAGTTGGGCGATCGCCGCTTCAATTTTCTGTTCTGGAATGCTCAGTTTTTCGCGAACTTCAACCGGTGCTGTTTTGTGGCTGAGACCTACGACTGCAATATTCATATCTGTGATTTGTCACTATTTATTTCTTAGTTGTTAACAGTCACCTGTTATTAGTTCTTAGTTTATCGCTAATTGCTAATCACTGGTGACTGTCAACAGTCAACAGCCAACAGCCAACAGCCAACAGTCAACCGTCAACAGTCAACAGCCAACAGTTAACTGTTAATTAATGACTACTTCAATTGCAGAGATTTCGGCTGGTCAAACATATGGATTGTATCCACAAACCGAGCAGTTTTCGACTGAGAAGAAATTACCAAACTTTCAGTGCGAGCGCCGCCGCCAAAGAAGCGAACTCCATCCATCAGCGTTCCGGGAGTAATGCCGCAAGCTGCAAACAGAACTGTTTCCCCAGATGCCAATTCTTCAGCATTGTAAATCTTGTCCGGGTCTGTGATGCCCATTGATGTAAGTCGAGCGATATTGCTCTCTTTGCTTTCACCGATCAAACCAGTTTTTACAACAGCCGGATCGTAAATTAACTGCCCTTGGAAGTGACCGCCCAAGCAGCGCATTGCCGCTGCGGAAATCACGCCTTCGGGTGCTGCGCCAATACCCATAAGCGCGTGGATGTTGGAACCAGAAAACGCGCAAGAAATCGCTGCCGAAACGTCGCCGTCGCTGATCAGCCGAACTCTTGCACCCGCTTTCCGAATTTCATTAATTAAATCTTTGTGCCGGGGGCGATCCATCACCACCACCACCAAATCTTCAATACTGCGGCCGAGACAATCAGAGATAATTTTGAGGTTTTGGGTTGGCGTTTTGCGAATATCTACATGATTCTTAGCAGCCGCAGGAGCAGCCAATTTGTTCATGTAAAAATCGGGTGCAGCAAACAAACCTCCTTTTTCAGAGATTGCCAAAACTGCCATCGAACCGTTTTGACCGTAAGCAACTAAGTTAGTACCTTCGCAGGGGTCAACAGCGATGTCAATTTCTATCAATTCATCTAGGTTGCAGACATCTTTGGCATCTTCGCGGGTACAAATACCCACTTGTTCCCCGATGTAAAGCATGGGTGCGTCATCGCGTTCGCCTTCACCGATGACGATGCGGCCGCGCATATGAATTTTGTTCATGCGTTCCCGCATGGCTTCTACAGCCACTCTGTCGGCTTCATCTTTTTCGCCTTTGCCCATCAAGCGAGCGGAGGCGATGGCTGCCTGCTCAACTACTTCGATAATCTCTAAACCGATTACATTGTCCACGAACTAGATCCTCTCAACTGCTGATGCGTGCCTTGTGCTCTTTTGCACTCCCAGCCATCAAGTTTATCAGAGGCGGGGATCTGTGCGAGCGCAAGCAGTGGCTTAGTTTGTGTTAACTTTTGCTTCTTTGAGACTGGGGCTGGAAAATTGAGGCACAGGAGAGGGGGGAGGTGGGAGATGGGGAGAGGGGGAAAGTTGAGAAAATGTTCCTTCTTGCCTCAATATCCATCCGTTAAATCCGTTAAATCCCGTACATTGCTCGTTGCCGAACTTACGCACGCGTATTTATGCTTAGACCCCGAGTCGATCGATCGCCATCCTTGATTTATCGTAACAGTTGCCTCAGTCCTGAAGTTTTATGATGATTGGAAATCAAATTTTCTGCCCAAATCGGGACGCACTAGATTTTATCAACGGGGAGCAATAAAAAATGATGATGAAAGCCCAAGATATTATGACAACAGAAGTTGTTACCATTCGCGGTTCGGCAACTGTAGCTGAAGCGGTGGCGATGATGAACGAACTCTGTCTGCGCGCGTTAATTGTGGAACGCCGCCACGAACAAGACGCTTACGGCATTGTCACGGAAACGGATATTGTCTACAAAGTAACAGCCTACGGAGTAGACCCGCACAAAGTCCGCGTCTTCGAGATTATGACCAAACCGTGCATCACAGTGAATCCCGACTTGGGCGTGGAATACGTGGCGAGGCTGTTTGCGAATACCCGCATCCGCCGGGCGCCGGTGATTCAGGACAAACTGCTTGGCATTATTTCGGTAACGGATATCTTGACAAAAAGTGATTTTGTCGAGAAGCCGAAAAGTGTTTTATTCGAGGAAGAAATCGAACAGGCGATCGCGGATGCCAGAACTATCTGTGCCGAGAAAGGCGCTACTTCTAGAGAGTGCGCGGTAGCGTGGGATATTGTAGAGGAAATGCAGGCTGAGGCTTCTCACCAGCGATCGATCAAGCTTGACAAAACGGCTTTTGACGAGTATTGCGAGGAGAATCCCGAGGCGGCTGAAGCCCGGATGTACGAGAGTTAAGTTAGTCAGTTGACAGTTGGCAGTTGATAGTTGGCAGTTGATAGTTGGCAGTTGATAGTTGGCAGTTGGCAGTAGGAAGAATAAAAAAAATTCTGCCTTCTACCTTCTGCTTCTGTTAAATTCTGCCTTCACAAGAATGTCATCACAGTTAAGGCGACCAAGCAACCTAACTGAATCACTAAGCACAAAAGGCGAAATATTGGATTAATCCCAGCGATGTGAATGACTGAGTGTACCAGCCGAAACACGATGTACGCAACAGTCAGCAAATCTACCGCTGTCCCAGATACGCCCCTCCAGGTCAGCAGGAAAACAACTCCCAGATATAAAGGCAGGTTTTCTACTAGATTGGACTGTACCCGAAATAGCCGCCACAGCAAACTTTCATCGTTTGGTGTGCCAAAATCCTTGACAGATCCACCCGCAGATAGATGCCGGATTCTGACTGTGAGTAAAAGGATAACGACAGCAATTATCCACACAATGAAAATTGCTAAACCCCAGAGGGGAAAGGTCATGTTAATAGAGTTCATAAACAAACCTCGCAAAACGTACTAATATTTTAGGAAGCTGGCTGCTGAATCATACAAAACACGTTCAACTTATTGCCATCCAGATCCCGAAAATATCCCGCATAAAACCCCGGTAACTCGCCTCTTGGTCCTGCAGCTCCTTCATCCTTAGCCCCAAGTTCGATCGCCTTATTGTACACTAAATTGACTTTTTCTGGGCTGTCAACTTGAAGAGCTATCATTACTCCATTGCCAACAGTTGCTCTGTTGCCATCAAATGGTTTTGTAATAGCAAGTCCTGGTAGCTCTGGAGAAACGCTCCATGCGATAAATTGCTCGAATTCCATGAATCGTCGAGCGCCAATTTCAGCAAGCAAAGCATCATAAAACTTGGCTGCACTTTCAATATCGTTGGTACCGAGTGTAACGTATCCGATCATATTTTTGATCCTTTCCCTGATGTGAAGATGAAGATTTTTTTTAGAAAATAACAACTGAGTTAAACTGTGGCTTAGATCACTAAAGCTACAATTCAAAAATCCTCTTATATTATAACTCAAACTCTCTCGATTTTGTCCGCTCCAATGATATCAATTTCGGTTGCATCGGAATTAATATCACCCGAAATCAGGACACGGCAGTGCCGTGTCCCTACAATAAATCTGGCGCGCAAGAAACGGCACTGCCGTGTCCTCTATATCATTCCGGCTACGCCGGAATTGATATGATTGCCGATCGCAGATTCATCAATTGATAGCACCAGTTAAGGACATAATCTCTATTTCCAATTTTAGGTATTTTCCAGTAAACTGAGACTTTTGGCATTGGAAGTATCATAAATCTCCACATTCTCTCCACGGCGGAGCATTCGCTTACCTAGACGAGGAAAATCTGCGCTCTCAACATCAAGATTTTCCCCCCTGGAGGCACACAGACCAAAGAAACCGGGTTTTTTGCCGAATCTGCGATGCTCTAATCAAATATTTCCGTAAAAAACCCGGTTTCTGAACCCCCATGCGTAAGTTTTATTTGTCAGAATTATAGCAATTTCAAATCATTAAAACAACGACGTGTTAACTCTATTCTATTGCCTGCATCTTTCGGGTTCTGAATATCGATGTTGGTGGCAAAAAAGTAAGTATTATCACCCTTTTCCAAATAACCCACGTACCACCCAATCTCTGGTTTTGCCATGCCCTCAAATCCTACCCAACCTGTCTTGGCCCGAATGGTGTAGTCGGGAGTTTTTTCGACAATCAAAATATCTTTGACAATCGAGAGAGAGCGCTCAGAAAAGGGCAAATTATTTTGGTGCAGACGGCGCAGGAACTGAATTTGCGCTTGAGGGGTAATTCGCAGTTCTCCTTGTAACCAGAATCGATCGATATCCTCTTTGCCGCCGATTTTCTGGTTGCCATATCCTGCTTGAGTAACCCATTTCTGCATCCGATCGTACCCCACTCGGCGGGCGAGAACTTGGTAAAACCAAACAGCAGAAACCTTGATTGCTTCCCTCATATTCAAATCTCGATTCCATGCGGGAATTTGCCTTTGAATACCGTCCCAAGTTAGAATCTGAATTTCATCGGCAATCACCCCTGTTTCTAGGGAAATCAAGGAATTGAGAATCTTAAACGTCGATGCAGGTAAGAAAGCGGTGGCGTTGCGCTGGGGATTGTATTGGTAAGTGCGACCGTACTTTAAATCCTCTATGAGAATTGACCCTGTAACTCCCAACTCTTGAAAATGTCGCCCAAAGTCGATCGACTGGGGAATTTCTGTAGGATTTTGAATTGTTCGAGTTGGCTGAGTGAAAGCAAACTGTGTAGGGTGAAATAGGGTAAAAGTTAGGCAAGCTAACGCTAGTAAGGCAACAATTATCCAACGAGAAACTTTGTTCATCAGCCTGTCTTAGTTTGTGAAGGATCGGCAGCCTAGAACTACACCCGCAGATTTTCTAATTTCGGAAGTATCAAGCGAGTTTTTTTACCGGGTTTCACAGCAGGCTGCGCTTAATTCTAGGTTTATTCTATTGCTTGAATGCACTCGGGAGTGTCTCTAGTGGGACTGTTGACGATCGCACTTACCGCATTTGCTTTCATTGCTGCTGGATTGTAGGGCTTTAACAGCGGCAAAACTTGCTGAGAATTGTTAATTGAGGGGTCAAGCCACTGTTCCCAATCGCCCTCGGGGAGAATCACCGGCATTCGAGCGTGCACGGGCTGCACGGTTTCGTTAGCAGCAGTAGTAATTATACTGCAAGATACAATGTTTTCTGCTTCTGGCGATTCCCAATTTTCCCACAAACCGGCAAAAGCAAAAGGTTCGCCGTTTGCCATTGTAAAATAGTAAGGCTGTTTTTTCTTGCCCTGGGGTTGCCATTCGTAGAAGCCGTCAGCGATTATCAAACACCGCCTGTGCTTGATGGCGCTGCGAAAAGCTGGTTTTTCTGCTACTGTTTCCGATCGGGCATTGATGGTATGGCTGCCTATTTTCATGTCTTTCGCCCAACTGGGAATCAAACCCCAGCGCATAAATTGAAACTGTCGCTCAATATTTTTGGAATCGACTGTGACGGTAGCAATTGATTGAGTTGGGGCGATATTGTATCGCGGTTTGATGTCTGGAACTTCGGAGAGTTTGAAGAATTCAGCGATGATTTTAGCTGAAGTATTTAGAGTGAATCTTCCGCACATAATTTATAGGTGGTATTAACGCGGTTTTTTCTCAATTCCGGCAGTCCGGCAGGGGTTTAAACCCCTGCCTCAAAGCAAAAGTCGGTTAAAACCGACTGAAAAATTTGACGGAAATCTATATCTATTTTAGTCCTCTTTTAGAGGACTTTAGCTATGAGACAGGGGTTTTTAACCCCTGTCGGACTGTCGGACTCAACCGGGCGGGCTTCCCGCCCACCCCACCACAAAATTCATTCTTTGTGGAACAGGCATCTTGTTCTTTATGGAACAGGCCGGAAAGCCTGTTCTTGGGATTTACCGTTGGGTGGGGGCGGGTTTTTGAGATGATTGGTTTTAGGCAATTATGGTTGGTAAAACACGCCCCTACGAGACATTGCTAAATTGTGGAACATTCGCAGACAACCATTCGGCCCGCAACTTGTCAATAGCTAATTCTTTAAATTTAGCTTCTACTTCAATCCAAGGAGCATCATAATAGCAATTGGGCATATCTGCAATCAAGTCGCTGTGGCGCGGATCGGCAAAAAATTCTCGGCCGTTTGATATGTGTACTAATTGCCATTCAGGAACGCGCCAAGTAGTGCTGGCTGCTGCTAGCATTTGGGCCACACTCGGATCGTCATAACTTTCTAAATGTTCGTGAATGACGTGGTGGTGGGCGTCAAAAACCATCGGTACTGCGGTATCGAGACAAACTTCTAAAAGTTCCGAGGAACTGTAAGCGTATTCGTCATTTTCAAAGGTTAAGCGCGATCGAATTGATTCGGGTAAATCGCGGATGACTGACTTGAGTTGCGAAGTGCGATCGCCCTTACCGCCGTGAATGTTCATCAGTGCCCAAGGATCTCGGGGCTGTCCCAACTTGTCCATAATTAAAGCATGAGTCGCCAGAATTTTAATGCTGTTTTTAACGACATCAGGCTTGTCGGAACTGAGGACAACAAATTGATCGGGGTGGAGCACCAAACGGATGTTGAGGGAAATTGCGCGATCGCCCACTCGGCGCAATTCTTCACTCATGGAAGTTAACACTGTTTCCCCCAAATCTGTATCTGCAAAAGGAAAGAGTGCAGAAGTCATTCGATACAATTTAATCGCATTGGCACAGCAGAAGTCGATCGCCTTGTCAAGTCGTTTTAAGTTATCTGCATACAACTCGCGCAATACTTTTTCTTGTTCAATTTCTGTTAGCTGCAACAGCCGCTTCCGGGTGACAGTGCGGAAACGAACTGCATCGGATGTTGTAATGCAGACTAATCCTAATTCTGGCAATTTGTCCTTTTCCAATACTTGGTTAATCCCGCTCATGTCTCAATAATAATCCCTAACTTTAATTTTATGTTAAATAGTTTCTATGTAGGGCGGGCCATAACCACCGGTGGGCATTGCTTGTTTGTAAGGTACACAGCCGTTTTAGGGACACGGCAATGCCGTGTCCCTACGGGGATCGATCGCGGGGGTGTACTTCATAAACTTGCAATCTGCTGTAGCATATCGATGCCAATTTAATCGATATAACTATTGCTGTTCTTCGCCAGACTCAGCCTCTTCGCCGGGCCGCGCGGTGGCAACAGGATTTTCCATTGCTTCGTTATGGAACGGATAACCGGATGTTTCTTGATTTAGGGGATCGGCTGGTTGGTCGTCAGGGGATGTAATTTGACCGTTAGTGTTGGTATTGGGTTTTGTGGAAGAACCTTTATGGCTGGCGTGACCGCTACTCATCTGTTTTTCCTCAATTAGGTCGATCGAACAATTTCTAGCTTAGACTTAGCTGCTGCGGGCGATCGCCTATCTTAAGTCAGATATCTGCTATACCAGTCTTGCAGCAGGTTTGACCAATTCCCTTTAACTAATGCCGGTTCGCGGCTGAACCATAGGCAGGTACAGGACAGCGATTTTGGTCAAATATCGGCTCAGCATTAACGTCAATCCAGGTATATTGTCCTCATTTTTTGACTTTAACAGATTCTATGTTCAAACCGAGGTTGCTTATAATTTGGCGAACAGCTTTCTCTGTGATTTCTTGATGCTTTCCCTTGGCTACAAAGCAAGTTTTGGGCATATCAGCGACTTTTTGGGCTTTGGCTCCCTGCGGCCTCTGAATTTTTGCGATACTTTTCCCTTGGGAAATGTTTGTAATTAGCTCTTACTTTTTATTCGCTTTTTTTCTCTGAGTTTGGTCAATTGCTATAGGGCTAGTCAAGATATTCTCTTAATCTGTTTCTGCGTTTGGGCTGGCGCAACTTTTGTAAAGCCTTATGCTCAATTTGCCGAATCCGTTCGCGAGTAATTTTAAATATATTGCCGATTTCCTTTAGAGTCTTCTCCCGTCCGTCATCCCAACCGTAACGCAGTCGCAGCACGTCACGTTCTAGGGGGCTGAGATCATCTAAAACGCTTTCCAAATCTTCGCGGAGCAAACTTTTCGATACTTCCTCTTCTGGTGTTTCCCCATCAAATTCAATCAACTCTCCAAATGTAGAACTTTCATCCTCACCCATTCGAGTATCTAAGGAAATGATCGGCCGATACGATTGAATAACAAAGCGCAAGTTTGCAGTTGTCATTCCCAAACAATTGGCGATTTCTTCCATCTTGGGAATGCGACCAAATTCTTGAGAAAGCTGTTTGGTAGTTTGCTTAACCTCGGAAATTGTTGACCACAAGTGATCTGGTAGCCGGATGGTGCGGGAATGGTTGTGAATTGCCCGCGTAATTCCTTGACGAATCCACCAATATGCGTGGGTGGAAAGCCTGTTGCCCTTCCTGCAATCAAACTTTTCTACGGCCTTGATTAAACCCAGATTTCCCTCCTGAATCAAGTCTAATAAATCCACCCCTCGATTTTGATATTTTTCAGCGATTGAGACTACCAGCCGCAAATTAGACTCTACCATTTTATGTTTAGCTTTTCGCCCAATCAGCAGGCGCAGGTTCAATTCTGGCAAGGGGATTTTTGCAGCGTCAGCCCACTCTGCATCCTGCAGAATTCTATTTAGCTGGCAAGACAATTGCGATCGCACCTCTTCTAATTCCAACAACTCAGCAATTTTTAGAGCTAATTCAATCTCTTCGTAAGCTTTGAGCATGGGAAATCGACGGATTTCTTGCAGGTAAACGCGAAGCGAATCTGGGGGTATAGGGTCTTCTTTAAATTTGATGCTGTCAGGAACAGTTTGATGCAAAGCTTCATTAAATTCGTCAAAGTTGCTAAAGCCGTGATTTTTATGCAACTGTGCTAAGAAAATCTCGAAGAGCATTTTTAAATGAGAGTTTGTCGGGCTGGCGAATGGGATATCTTTAAGATGTTTGACTTTTCCTAATACATCTTTAGATTCATTGCGTTTGTGTTGGCGGCGGTTTATCATGGAGAAAGTCACAGTTGCTCCATGCTGAAAAAGCACGATCGCTGGCATCGGGAAAATTTTATTAATCTCGCGGACAATCCCGTCAAGTTGTTCGATAGTGTACGCGCTCCTCCGCAGTGCGATCGCGAAAAACAAGTAGGAAGTAAAAAAGGCACTCTCACCACTGCTAGTCTCAAATTCGACAAGCTGGTCATTATCTGCAATTTCTCTCCCGGTAAATTGGAAGAGGAAATCAACCGACAGCCATTCCTCTAAGAGAGCTTTTTGGTGAGTTAGCTTTTTATCAATATCAAATTTTGCAATAAAATTATCCGAACTATTAGGTTCTAGCGCATAAATTATATCACTGCGGTAGCCAAGAGCTAAAAACAAATTTCTAGCGTTATCCGCTAGTTTTCCCTTGGCAAAACTACTTAAAGCTTCATTAATAGATGCTTTGGCTTGTTGTTCGCTGACGCTCATTTAATCACCAGCCAGGTAATCAGTTCAAAATCAGTTGTTGCTTTAACCTGATGGGCTTGTTCAACCAACACAGCACTGCGACTAGACAGCAGATTTCCGATGAGCCGCTTGTTGTAAATACCTGCAATTGAATCAACGGCCTGCTTTAGCAAATCGTTATACAAACTCATATCAAATCCGTTATTAGTTTGTCGATCGAACAAGTTGCACAACTCTTCATAGGGAACACTACACCCCGCGCACAGCAACTGATATATTTCAAGTATTTGTTTGGGTTGAGCAAAAGTTAATCGCACTTCCTTATTTTCTCGAACGTAAACTAAAAAGTATGGTTGCAGCGAGTTGACGGTTTTATTATCAAGAGAATCGCCTTTCTGTTTGAGGCAAAAAATTACTCCCGGAGCAATTATCGGGTACTCCGAGTTAGTTGGAACTACTGCATAGAGTCCTAAAGGAGCATCTTGGAGTAGTTTGCGGTTGCTCTCAATATATTTGGCCAGTTCCATTCGGAAATCATCGAGAGTGAATTCCGTTAGGGCGACACTTTCGGTGAAATCTTCGAGATCCAGCACCTCGTCTTTCAATCGCAGCAACTGCTTGTCGCGGTATTTCAAATCACTCTCAATCAGTTCTTGAATTTCCTTTGCCTCCAGCAGGTTATCTTCAAATGTACCAGCCATGTCCGCTAAAGCCATCCGTGCTTCTACTCGATTTTTCAGATTGATGTATTGATCCAAGTCCTCTGTCGGCCAAAAATTGATTAATTGTACCGTGTGGTTGGGGCTGCCAATGCGATCGCACCTACCGAACCGCTGGATAATCCGGACTGGGTTCCAGTGTATGTCGTAGTTAATCAGATAATCACAATCTTGTAAATTTTGCCCTTCGGAAATACAATCTGTGGCAATCAATAGATCGATCTCGTCGTCTTGCTGCATAGATGGAATTTGGGCGCGTTTCTTGGCGAAAGGCGAAAAATTTGTCAGGATGTGATTGAACTCGTTTTTGCCAAAGGTAGTCTTATTTGCCGCCGATCCCCCAGTGACCAAAGCTAAGTTAATTTTCAATTCTACTCTTGCCCATTCCTGCAATCCTTCGTAGAGATAGACTGCCGTATCTGCAAAGGCAGTAAAAACTAAAACCTTGCGATTTGGTTGGCCATGCTTGTTAGTTGTAGGATTCCTAACTTTCGCGGCGATCAGTTCTTTTAACTCAGCCAGCTTGGCATCGCGTTCAACAGAAATGCTTTGGGCAGAATTGTAGATTTTTTCAAGCTGTTCCTTGTCACGTTTCAGGTCTTTTAACCAGGTTTCGACATCGAGGTGCGCCATTTGAAATATCAGCTTCTGACCTACTTGTATGGCATCTTGCAACTCTTCATCCTCCAAGTCTTCAATCATCAAATCGCTGAAAATAACTGTCTGGTTAGCCTCGCGAGATTGCTGAAATTGCTGAAAATTTTTAATTTTTGTCTCTAGATATTCAATTTTGGTAATTGTGCGCTCCATTGTCAGCGCAAAGGAATGGATGGAGCTTTCTAAGCGTTTAAGGAAATTGACTTTCATCATGCCGATCAAACAGCGTTCGCGATCGCTCTGTTTGAAATTTCGCACTCCTTTATTTTCATACACCGAACGGTATGGGGACAGGACATATTTTGAAGGGTTGAATAGCGAGAGTTGATATTGAGAAATTTCGCTGTTAAGCTGTTCGTAGGACATGAACTCGCCCTTTAGGTCAATCTCAGGAAATACCGAGATGGGTTTGAGCCGTTCTGGAAAGCCGCCTAATTGGGCGATCGCATCTTTATAGTATTTTTGAATGTGCTTGCGCGATCGGGCGATCGTCAATTCGTCAAGCAGTTTGAAAAAAGCAGAACTAAGTTCTTCCAGCAGTTCGCTAGTTTTGCGATCGCGACTTTTCTTTGCCCACTTGGTAAATTTCCGTTGAGCATCAGCTAGTGTATCCCGCAGACTGGCAATTCCCAGCGATTCGCTAAAGGCAGCATCGCGACCTTCTGTGATAAAATAAAGTTGATTCCGCAAATCCTTTAAATCATTGTTAACCGGAGTTGCTGATAAGAGTAGCACCTTAGTTTGGACACCGCTCTTGATAATATCATCCATCAGCCTTTCGTAACGGCTCTTTCTAATTAGATTGCCAAATTCGTCCCGTTTACTCTTGATGTTGTTGCGAAAATTGTGGGATTCGTCAATAACTACCAAGTCATAGTTACCCCAATTAATCGTTTCTAAATTAATGTCCCCAGACCAACCGGAATCGCGACTCAAGTCGGTGTGAGATAGGACTGTATAGCTAAAGCGATCTTTAACCAAAGGATTGATATCGCTATTGTTCTGTGCTAGATATACAGTCCAATTCTCGCGGAGTTTTTTGGGACACAGAACCAAAACTTTTTCATTGCGAAGTTCAAAATACTTAATAACCGCTAGAGCTTCAAATGTTTTACCTAAACCAACGCTGTCAGCAATAATACACCCGTTATATCGTCGGATTTTATTGATGGCTGCCTTAACTCCGTCTTTTTGAAATTCAAATAGAGCTTTCCAGATTTCTGTATCAAATAGGTGTAGCTGTTCGCTGAGAATATCGCTTTTTTCTAGGTCATCTAGAAAAGTCTCGAAGATATGAAACAGAGTTTTGTAGTAGATAAACTCAGGAGTATTATTCTGGTAAAGTTGCTCTAGGTACAGCAGCACATCTTGTTTGACATCTTCGATTAGTTCGGCATCATCCCAGAGTTCATTAAACCAGGCTTTAAGGTCGCGGGTATCGCGTTTACTATCTACTTCTAGATTGAGTTCAATATTGTTATATTTTGTACCTAATCCCAGCCCCCGCACGGTAAAATTAGAACTGCCCATAATAGCATTTTCAGTTCCGTTATGAGCAATGTGATACATCTTGCCGTGCAGTAAATTAGATTGCTTTACCGACCGTATCTGTACTTTTTTTTCAATCCATTCTGCACATTCTTTCGCAACCCGCTTTTGCTCCAACCGATTTTGTAGCTGCAAACCCTCATCCTCAATTTGGAACGCCTTTTTATCGGTTTTACTGGGGTCAAGGGACTTGATGAAGCGCGGTTCGCCAAACAGAAATTTCAAGCTTTTAATACCTAGAAGTTGTTGCTTCAAAGCATCAAAAGCATAAATTGTAAAGTAAGCAGAAACAATTGACAAGGTTGAGTTTTCCTCGACCTTGGCTTTCAAAAAATCGCCCACAGTTCCGCGGTGGCGGTTGTCTCTAATTGCCGACTTTGGGAAAGAAGCATCATCCTGTGACATAGCCTACCTTTATGCGGTTGTTGCACTAGGCTACATTCTACATCTTCCACCATTCTCAAGAACAGGCAAGATGCCTGTTCCACAACATATACCGATATTGTACAATCAACTCCGCAAACGACCGGATCGCAGAATGCTAATAATTAACCAAAAACCCAAAAAACTCGCCGCCCCAAACAAACCGTTGCTCAGAAAAGATAGCTGAGCAGTTTGCGCGTTAGAAGAAATAATTGCCGCCCCCACAATCAGCGAACCCACGACAATACTAAAAGAAAGTCGGTTGGCAGAATCCCCCAGAGTGCGGCGCAGCGGATCGAGTTCTTTTAGTGTCAAGTTCCACTTCAAAGTTTCCGAAGTAACCCGGTCTAAAAGCACTTCCACCTGTCGCGGAGATTGCAAAGATAAGCTTTTCAGATCCAAGGCAGTTCTCAGCAGAGCTTGCACCGGGTCATCTCCTAATAACTGACGCCGAAACATATCGGTCATCAGCGGTTTCACCTGCTCTACAATATTAAAGCGGGGATTAAAAGATCGCGCCAGTCCTTCCAAATTCGCTAGAGTTTTTGCATACAAACCGAGATTGCTGGGCAGCCGAATTTTATTTTTGCGGGTGATTTCCAGCACCTCATAAAAAATTTCCGACAAGTTCATTTGCGACAAGCTCACATTGTAATACTTTCGCAGCATTCGAGCCAAATCGTTTTCGAGATTTGCTAAACTTTTCGGCTGAGCAAATTCGGCCATTTCCAAGGTTAATTGAGTGCATCGCTGAGCGTCTAAATCGACAATTGCCAGCAACATCTCTGTCAAATTCTGCTGAGTGCGCGGGTCTAACCTGCCAACCATGCCGCAGTCTAGCAGGGCTATCCGGCCGTCTTTGAGATAAAATAAATTGCCGGGATGCGGGTCTGCGTGAAAGAATCCGTCGATGTACAACTGCTGGAAGAAAACGCGGCAAAGCAGGGTTGTAATTTCTTCGCGTTCGGCATTTATATCTCCTTTGTGGCGAATTCCTTGCAAATCGCCTAACAAAATCGGGACTCCGTTCAGCCACTCCATTACTAAGAGTTTTTTTGTAGTCAACTCCCAGTTAATTTCTGGTAGGACAACTTGTTTGGGGTCAAACCAGCGGCTTTTAGATAAATTGCGGCGCAGTTCGTCTGTGTAGCTGGCTTCTTGAATGAAGTCTAGTTCTGCACGCAGGGCGATCGCAAATTCTTCTGCTAAGGCGACAATATCGTATTGTTGACCGAAGTCTGTGAGCATGACAAGTTCTGCCAAACCTCGGAGCACGGCGATGTCTTGTTCGATGACAATATCAATACCGGGGCGCTGAACTTTGAGGGCGACTTCGCGGCCGTCTTTTAAAGTAGCTTTGTGGGTTTGGGCGATCGAACCTGCGGCGACGGCTTCAGTGTTAAATTTAGCGAAGGTATCTTCGAGAGATTGTGTGAGTTCCTTGCGGACGATTGCTTCTACTTGCGACCACGGTACGGGCGGTACTTCCGCTTGTAGGGTGGAGAGGGTTTCGATGTAGGTGGCGGGTAAAAGGTCGGGACGGGTGCTCAGCAATTGCCCCAATTTGACAAATACTGGGCCTAATTCGACGAGGATGTTGCGGAGAACTGCTGGAGTTGGGAGACTGGGCGCGTCGGTTTTGCGGCCGGTTAGGAGGCTTTTCATGTAGTCCCAACCGTTGCGGAAGACGACCTCTAGAATTTCTCCTTTGCGAGAAGTGTTTTGAACTAGGCTGAACAAGGGGCCTCCGGGTCGATCGGGTTTAAGGGCAATATAACTACTAGGATAGCGCTGTTAACCAAGCTGACCAGTGTCTTGAGGAATAACTTCGAGGGAAGAGAGGGGGATAGGGGAAAAGGGCGATCGGGATGAAGCCATTAATTCTGATGCTACCATAGACTCTATTCAGCCCGCTCGATGATTTAAAATCTAACATCTAAAATCGATTATGATTGCAATCAAATTTCCTCCAACTTCGATCGAATTATCCATAGACTTAACTGACGAGCAATTTTTTCAGCTTTGTCAGAACAACCGCGATTATCAATTTGAACGTACAGTATCAGGGGCGTTAATTATTATGCCACCAACTGGCAGCGAAACTAGCAAGCGCAATATGGATCTATCGTATCAACTTCAAGCCTGGAGCAGGCAAAATAATCTAGGAGTTGCCTTTGACTCTTCTGGAGGTTTCACCCTCCGTAATGGTGCGGATCGCTCTCCCGATGCCTCTTGGGTCAAAAAAGAACGGTGGGATGCTTTAACACCCGAACAAAAAGAAAGTTTTGCTCCTTTATGTCCCGATTTTGTGGTTGAGTTGCGATCGCGCACAGATTCCTTAAAAAAACTGCGAGAAAAAATGCAGGAATACATAGATGATGGTGCTAAATTAGGTTGGTTAATTGACAGGCAAAATCGGCGGGTTGAAATATATCGCCCCGATCGCGAAGTAGAAATAATCCAAAATCCTGCTACACTCTCGGGGGAAGATGTATTGCCTGGTTTTGTATTGGATTTAGCAGAAATTATGTAATATTCCGGGGCGCAAAAACTGAAGAGTAAAACTATTGGTGGTCGTAAGGTGCGCACTGCGCACCTTACAGAATGAGTTACAATAAATCTTTCAACTTCTCATCTTCTCCCAACACCTTGATTACCTGTTTGATCTCCTGCGTCCTATCTTTTTTCACAATTAAAGTCACATTCCCATCTCTGACAACTACCACATCTTCTAAACCTATGGTGACGATGACCTCATTCTCATCGGCTGCATAAAAAATGCCGCCCTTGGTGTCAATTCCGACGTGTTTTGCTAACTCGACATTCGGCTTGTCTCCTTGCAGCAAACGGGCGATCGCATTCCAATCTCCCAAATCGTCCCAACTAAAGCCTACAGGCAAAACACAGGCTTTTTGCGTCTTCTCCATCAGCGCGTAATCGATGCTAATTTTGGGTAATTCCGAGTAAGCCTGCGCGCCTTTTGCTTCTAAAGCTGCCATCATTTCCGGTACATGATTTCGCAATTCTGTCAAGACTGTTCCGACGCGAAATACAAAAATTCCCCCGTTCCAACTAAACTTGCCGCTGGCTACAAATTCCTCGGCCGTGGTACGATCGGGCTTTTCCGTAAACCTAGCCACCCGATAGGCCGGAAAACCGCCAAAATTGCCGATTTCCTCCCCTTGTTCGATGTAGCCGTAACCGGTAGAAGCATAACTCGGCTTGACTCCCAAAGTGGCGATCGCATCCTGATTTCTCGCCAACTCAGCCGCCGCCTCCAAAGTCTTCTCAAACTCCTCCGGTTCCCCAATCCAGTGATCCGCCGGGAAAAAACCAACCACCGCATCCTCACCGTAACGCTTCGCAGTTTCTATAGCAGTCCAGGCCACCGCCGGCGCCGTATCCCGACCCTCCGGTTCCGCCAGCAAATTCTCCGGCGGTAACAGTGGCAACTGTTCGCGGACTCCCGCAGCCAACATTTCCGACGTTACCACCCACAAATCGTCCCAACCGTTACCTAATGTTAATAGTCGATCGGCAGTTGCTTGCAGCAAACTCTTGCCGCTACCGTCGAGACTCAAAAACTGCTTGGGCCGCTGCTTGCGACTCAGCGGCCAGAAACGTTCGCCTTTACCGCCGGCGAGAATTACGGGAATTAAGGTTTTGGTCATGATTTGAAGTTAAACGGTTCTGATCTATTTTGCCTGACACTTGAGGGATTGAAACGATCGTGATATAATCGATCGAACTAATTAATTGTTGGCAGCGTGGCGTTAACGCGCTACGTTTTTTATTTAGTAGGGATTTGAAAAATGCCTAGGAGAGATTTTTGGTCATCTTGTCAATCCAATTAGCATAAAACGATACCCGCGTGTCGCCGGAAATTTCCCCGAAACTGCCATTGTCGTCAATTTTATCAATATCGGCGATGTTTGTTTTGAAAAATCCCCGATCGCTATAACCCCAAGAACTAATCCCCGCAATCTTCCCGCCGACAAACGAAGGTCCGCCGGAATCTCCGCTAGCCGTAGCTATCTCATTTTTCCCCAAACCTCGATCGCGCAACTTCGGAAAATGCCTCCCCAAAGTATCGCGTTCCGCACTTCCATCGTCAAAATCAAAGATTAATTGACTTCCCAAAACCAAATCGGACATATCTGATTCTGTAGAATCTTTCAAAACATCAATTAAGGCATCATAGCGATTCTGTCCGCTATATCTTTTTGCCTCAGAATTAGAATTTTCATCTTGTCCCTTTGCACCTAAACCTATATATCCGTATCCCACCTTTGTCAATACTTTGCCGACTTCATTCTTGTTTCTATTTATATCGTACTGTTGAATACTTTTTGGTGCGACCCTTTTCAGTTTTAAAATAGCAATATCGTTGCCAACTTCTGACTCATAACCATTCCAACTCGGATGAATATAATAATTGCTAACAGAGATCCTAACTTCACCGCTAGGCAATTTAAAATTTGCTTTGATTGCCGTTTCTGCAGGAACCTTGACTCCGCCTCCGTTCAGACAGTGGGCGGCCGTGAGAACGTACAATCCTCCTGTTAGCAGCGAACCCGTACATTGAGTTGGTTCGAGATAGGCGACGCCTGTATATTG
The DNA here is from genome assembly GCF_036700565.1 of Microcoleus pseudofavosus SVA1_A4. NCBI lineage: Bacteria > Bacillati > Cyanobacteriota > Cyanophyceae > Oscillatoriales > Microcoleaceae > Microcoleus > Microcoleus pseudofavosus. The sequence goes on along the minus strand of NZ_JAUBPE010000004.1, from coordinate 110,570 downwards.
ATTGAAAGCTAAAGGTTTGCGGGAACTGCTGTTAGCAAAAGCACTAATTATTGCTCGCCCGATTTCTGCTGTTTCTAAAACTAACAGTACAGTCAAAACTATCATTAATAAAACTTTGATTGCTGACTTCATTTTTGATGTTGAACTGATTGAATAACTGTTATATCAAATTCGGTACTATTGGAATTAATGTTACCCGCAATCAGGAGACTGCAGCGCAGTTTTTATACAATTAATCCGGTTAGGAACACGGCACTGCCGTGTCCTCTTATTTGCAATATTTTACTTCGACAATTCGACGTTAAGTTCGTTCACGACACGGCGTTTGCGTGGGAGTGATTTTTCTCTGGGCAGCAAGTCAAATACTTTCCGAAAAGCATCATCTACCTGTTCAAAGGGTATTTGTCCTTTCTCGTTAAAAACTACTTTTCCCGATTTGTCGAGAATGACAGTTTGAGGTACGAAACCTTCGTAATAATGGCTCGGTTCGGTGAGTTTCGGTGACGGTTGCGGAGGCAAAGAGTCAACTGTTATAGGCATAAAATCGGCTTCGCGGCCGTAAAATTCTTGGAGTTGAGAGACGACGATCGCGTATTGCTTGGAGTCGCTGCTGTCGTCAGTGTAAAACACTAACAATACTGGTTTATTGCGTTTGAAAGAATCGGTTAGCTTGACTTTAGGAGGAACTAGGGAACCGTTGCCGGCGTAGAGGGCAAAGATTGTACCGTCATAGCGATCGTCGGTGAGAGTTGCGAAGGCTGGTGGCGTGCCGGTTAGCAGTATCAAGCTAAGTGCGATCGCCACCGTTAAAAGACTGGCTGACAAGATTCGCCGCCACAAGCGTCCGCCTGAAGCAGCAGCAGTAATAATGGAATTTCGGTACTCAGAAAATATCATAGGTTGTTGGCAGTTGCTGTAAGGAAAGCGAAAAAGCGTGCAAAAACTTTCCTAAGTTTATCAGCAAAATGTATGCAAATGTTGTTGAGTAGGTTAAAGTAGTCTCGGATCGATTATGATAATTTGCTTTTAGCGGCGATCGACAGTAAGCACTATGGGTAGGGACACGGCAGTGCCGTGTCCCTACAGATATCCCGTACAATCCACCGGATTTGATATCAACCGATCGCTGGTGACTGACAGCTAGAAACTGACAACTAGGAACTGACAACAAATGATATTTTTGCTTGACGGACTCCTCGCCCAAACGCCCGCTGCTGATGTTTCCGGGCCCGCTCAAATCAATCTGGTGCAGGCGATTGTTTTAGGAATTGTACAAGGATTAACAGAGTTTTTGCCCATCAGCAGCAGCGCTCATTTGAAGGTAGTGCCGATCGCCCTGGGATGGGGCGATCCGGGGGTTGCCTATACTGCTGTAATTCAGTTGGGCAGTATTGTGGCAGTGCTTTGGTATTTCTGGAAAGACTTGACAACTATAACTTTTGGTGCTGTAGATGCCGTGGTGCGGCGCGACTACGAATCGCAAGAGTTTCAAATAGCGCTGGGAATTGTTTTGGGAACAATACCTATAGTCTTTTTTGGGCTGCTAATCAAGGCATTGGTTCCAGATTTTGACAAGTCGCCGCTGAGAAGTTTGGGTGCGATCGCCATTGCTTCGATCGTCATGTCGCTGCTGTTAGCAATAGCAGAAAAAATTGGCAAGCGCAATCGCACTTATGAAAAGTTAACTGTTCAAGACGGTATTTTGATGGGATTAGCTCAAGCAATTGCATTGATTCCGGGGTGTTCGCGATCGGGTTCTACCCTAACAGCAGGATTGTTTATGGGATTGGAAAGACCCGCCGCCGCGCGGTTTTCTTTTTTATTGGGAATTCCGGCAATTACTCTGGCTGGATTAGTGGAATTAAAGGGTGCTTTGGGAGAAGGAATGGGCGAGGGTGGAGTGGCAGCTTTGATAGTGGGAACGATTTCGGCATTTGTGTTTTCTTATTTGTCGATCGCGTGGCTGATGAAGTTCCTGCAAACTCAAAATACGTGGGTGTTTGTGTGGTATCGGCTGGCTTTTGGCGTGGCGATTTTAACTGCTCTCGCAGGTGGGGCAATGAAAAATGCGTAGGTTGTTCTAATTACAAGAACAGGCTCTCCGGCCTGTTCCACAAAACAAGAACAGGCTCTCCGGCCTGTTCCACAAAGAGTAAATTTTATTGTGGGACGGGCCGGAGAACCCGTTCATAAAATGCTTATTAAGAGTTAACAAAATGTTAGCTTGTAACTCAAAGTGAGTGAAGTAATATCAATTCCGGCTGCGCCGGAATGATAAGCGAGGACACGGCAGTAGGGAAACGGCACTGCCGTGTCCTGATTTCGGGTAATATTAATTCCGATGCAACCGGAATTGATATAAAATGCTCGAAGATAGCGATCGCCAAAATGCACTATTAGCGCTAATTATGCTGGTTCCTGCTGCTAGCATTGGTGTAGCAATTTCCTTATTTATCGCCCCGGAATTGTGGGAACAATAGTATCAGATTTAAAACTGGTTATCCGTTCAGAATCCCAGTGCTAATATATGGAAGAGTATCGCAAAAAAAGCGATTATTTCCCGCACGGCTGGGTTGACAAAAGAGCGCTGTTGTGCAGGCAGAAACAACTAACCTTGTCAGGAGCCCAGTCAAAATTTTGAGTTTCATAAATACATATTTTTGATACATCCTCTCACAGCCAAGCTAAATTCACAACCCAGAACTTATCCTGATTCTAAAGGCGATCGAGCTTAGCAAACTATGTCAATACCGAAAAAAGGAACAAGAAAAATAATAGTTGATGGGCAGCCTTTCATCTGGCTAATCCGAAGACAAGCTACTTATACGCAATCATGCTACACTGGCGGAAATATTCATGTTGGTGTCGAACACGCTGAAAAACAGGGTTCGGTGTTAGTTATCCTCACCGATCGACCTCATCCTCAATGTTTGGCGGATATTAACGAAGGGAAACCAGTAACACCCTCTGATGTAGCACAATGGATACGGCAAGCGGTGCAACTTGGATGGCAGCCTCAGCTACCCGGAATAACTTTTGAGGTGCGGATTGCAGGACTGTTTATGGAAAAAATATAATGCTGTTTATTCAGTAACCACACAAGTCAATTCTGTTAAAGACAATTCACTCGCCTAGGATGAATTTAGCGATCGCCCGATCGCCAAATTCATCCTAGACAAGTTAAACTGTAAACATTCTCCGCTAGCCACATCCTAAACTATGACCGCACATCAGGAATCCATCATCGACCAGTTCACTCGTCAGGCAATTCCATTCTCTAAATTGTACGCTCACACAAATCAAGAGTCTATGTACCTGCTCATAGAAATGGCGAGTGTTTCTGACAAAGACACAGTTCTAGATGTTGCTTGCGGCCCGGGTATTGTTGCTTGTGCTTTTGCTGCGGTTTCCAGTCGCGTTACTGGCATTGATTTAACACCAGCAATGATCGCACAAGCCCAGATTTTGGCACAGCAAAAAAACTTGACTAATCTCTCATGGCAGGAAGGCGATATCGAGATGCTACCATTTGCCGATGATAGTTTTTCCATTGTTCTGAGTCGTTACGCTTTCCATCATTTTTTGCGGCCAGATGTTGTGTTGTCGGAGATGGTTCGCGTATGTCGTCCGGGCGGTCGAATTCTGATTGCTGATGTTGCGATGCCGCCGGACAAAGTTGATGCTTATGACCGGATTGAGAAGTTGCGCGATCCATCTCATACTCGCGCCTTGACTCTGGAAGAGTTGCCCCAATTAGTCGCGGATGCCAATCTTCAAAATATCAAGTTGGCATTTTACAAGGTAGAATTAGAGCTTGAACAGCAGTTAGCTGCTTCTTTCCCAAATCCCGGCGATGACAATAAGGTGCGACAAATTTTTAGAGAGGATATTGGTGTTGACAATCTGGGGGTTGGCGCACATGAACGAGGAAATGAAATTCATTATGCGGTTCCGATCGCTGTGATTGTTGGCGAGAAAGCAAAGCTATAGTTAGCTGGAAATAGGAATTAGGTAATGCCGATCGCAATTCAAGTGCTGCTCCTAATTCCTACAATGTGCGTCAAGCCAAGCTCCCGATCGCGATCGGCGGCTAAAGTTTCCTTCATTCTTATGGCAAGTTAAAAGTGTATAATTAACTCTACTATGACAGGGAACTGCCATGACTATTCTTAAACCCCGTTATAAGCTGTTCAGCATTTAAATTAAGTTCGCAAAATAATCAAAAGTGAGTAACAATTAAAAATCGAAAATTTTAAATGGAGGATTCACTATGACTGCACAAATTCAACAAGCTATCGATATTGGGCGTTGCTTAATCAGGGTATGAAAAAAATAACTTGAAAATCCCGAAATTTTGTGGATACTGGTTTCTCTGACTTGCATATTTAGCCCTTCATACCTTAAATCAGCAACGCCGACATTTACTCAAAATCCGATCGCGAAGAGATTGAGATAGACGAGATTCGTCAAATTATGAAAGGGTTTAGCAAAACTTCTCAATAAACAAATGCTTGAGTCTTTTCGTTATAATCCCATGATTAGGCTGGGTTAAAGCAAACTATGTCAATACCGAAAAAAGGAACAAGAAAAATAATTGTTGATGGGCAGCCTTTCATCTGGCTAATCCGAAGACAAGCTACCAATACTCAAGCAGACTACGGTTGGGGAAATCTTCATGTTGCTGTCGAACACGCTGAAAAAGCGGGCTCGGTATTAGTTATCCTCACCGATCGACCTCATCCTCAAGGTTTTACTCCAACTAACGCAGTGAAACCAGTAACAACCTCTGATGTAGCACAATGGATACGGCAAGCAGTGCAACTCGGATGGCAGCCTCAGCGATCGGGAATCACTTTTAATGTGCAGATTGCAGGAGGACGTGCAGAAAAAATATGTTATAGCGGGGAGTGTCGATCGGCTATGCTGAAGACAGAAAATTAACACCGCACTCAAACTCAAAATGCTAGTCGTTCCCAGCAGTTAATATTGATGTAGCACAAAAATATATATCCTACACCAACTACCACGATTCGGCTTTCGCCGACGCTAAGCGATGTCTACCGAAACATTAGTTAACTGGCTTGCAAAAAGTACCGAATTAGGCATATTATCCCGCGAGATTTTACAGGCGATCGCGGATGAAATGGAGATGACAACTTTTCCCCCTGGATTTCGAGTGGTAATAGAAGATACGCCCGTCACTAATCTCTATATTTTAGAACGGGGACAAGCCGATCGATACCGCCGCAAACAACCGGGTTTAATGTGGGGGAGTAGTTTATTACCGGGGGCGATCGTCAATTTATCGGCCCTTCAACGATCGCAACCTGCCGATAGTCGAATTATTGCTCGGACAGAGTGTCAATTTTGGGTAATTAGTGCCGATCGCTGGCGTGGTTTGCTAGAAAGATATCCACGGATCGCCGAAGCCTACGCTCAACGTTTGGCGGCGAAATTAGAGCAGCTAGAAGCAGAAATTGCCTACGAACGAGAGCGTCAAAATGCCCTCCGCAGCTATCTAGTACCTAGGGCGAAACGAGGAGTCATTGGCAATAGTCGTTATGCAGTGAAATTGCGCCAACAAATTCGCACGGCATCGAGTGACAGCCGATCGGTATTAATCTCTGGCGAACCTGGTTTAGAAAAAGATAATTTAGCTGCTTTAATTCATTTCGGTTCCCATCGCCGCAACGAGCCAATTATTCAGATTAAAAGTGCTTTACTTCAGAGCAATGGAGCGGAATTATTCGGGCGGTTGGGCGGCAAACCGGGGCTGTTGGAATGGTTGGGAGAAGGGACGTTAATTTTAAATGACGTGCAAGAATTACCCGCTCAATTATGCCCCCAAATTCAGCAATTATTAACCGAGGGAACCTATACGCCAGTTGTCAAAGAAGGACAAATACCGCGACCACCGCGTCCTAGTAAGGCCCGGATAATTTTAATCTCAGAAATTGTGCAGCCCAAGCTAGATAAGCTGACACAACACAAGATTAAAGTCCCATCCTTGCGGGTGCGAAAAACAGATTTAGAGGCACAAGTCAACTATTATCTCAATATCATTGGTCGCCAAAAGAAATTAGTCAAGCCCCAAGTTACACCGGAAGCAATTCGCCGCTTACAAGCCTACGATTTTCCAGGTAATTTGCAGGAATTGCAGGGAATGGTCGATCGCGCCTTAGTTCAAGCACAGGGGAGTAAGGTATTAACGGAAGAAGTGTTTTGGGCCCAGGCAGCGAAGAAACAAAAGTTTCGGGTGAATTTATTAAATATTTATCCAAAATTTCGGCAATTTTTACGGAGCGATTGGTATCCCGATCGCGTGAATTATTGGTTTACCACCTGGGTGTTTGCATTGGTGGTAATTATCCTGTTTGTTGCTCCCCAAGATCGACAACATAATTTTGCCCTAAATATCTTTTGGGCGTGGTGGTGGCCGTTAATTTTATTATTATTCCCCATCATCGGGCGATTGTGGTGTGCTTTTTGCCCTTTTATGATTTATGGGGAAATCGTCCAAAAACTATCGCTAAAAATTTTCCCTCGAACTCTCAATAAATGGCCGCGCCAACAAGCCGAAAAATGGGGTGGCTGGCTTCTATTTGGACTATTTACTCTGATATTTCTGTGGGAAGAGTTGTGGAATTTAGAAAATACCGCCTATTTATCCAGTTGTTTGTTGTTGCTCATCACCGCCGGAGCGGTAATTTTTTCCCTAATCTTCGAGAGGCGATTTTGGTGTCGTTATTTATGCCCGATCGGGGGAATGAATGGATTATTTGCTAAACTCTCAATTATCGAACTGCGCGCCCAACAAGGAACCTGCGCGGCGGAATGCAGCACCTACCAATGTTACAAAGGCGGCCCCGGTTTGGGGGAAGGATTAACTACTAATGGCTGTCCGATTTATTCCCATCCCGCCCAATTAACCGATAATAAAGATTGCGTATTGTGCATGACTTGCTTGAAAGCTTGTCCGCATCGATCGGTAGAATTAAATCTGCGCCCTCCCGGCATCGAATTATGGACGACCCACGTTCCTCACAGTTATGAAGTTGCCCTGTTATTTCTATTATTAGGCGGTATTTATCTGCATCGCTTGCCGGAGATAAATAGTTGGTTGGGGCTGGGCATCAATTTAGAGCAATTTTTACCTCATTTAGGACTGTCGATCGCAGTGTTAATTATCCCGCCGATGATTCCCCTAATTGCCTACGCAATCATGCAGGCAATTTATCGATTGGGACAAGCAGAAACCATGCCATTTACAACCTACAAACCCCTCTCATTTGTCTCTCTCGCCTACGGTTATTTACCCTTAGTCTGGGGCGGTAGTTTGGCTCACTATTGGCGATTGGGTTTGCAGGAAGGCGGTCGAGTGATTCCTGTAGCTTTTGCCACTTTCGGACAAATTAGAGACGATTTACCGAGTTTTATTGGCGATCCAGCGGTGATTAGTTTCTTGCAAGGTTTAACTTTGATTGTATCATTATTAGTTACAATATTTGTGACTCAAAAAATTGCCAAGCGCTCAATTAAATCTTTGATTCCACAACATTTAGCGAGTTTGTGCCTGATGCTGAGTTTGTGGTATGCGATCGTAGGAACCTGAGAGTGAGTAGGCGCGATATATTATTATTCCCGTGCAAAGCAGGACGATAATCAGCACAGATAGAGGACACGGCAGTGCCGTGTCCCTACCTCGCTCCATCATTCTTAGGGTGTACTTCATCAACATGGAATCTGCTGTATGTTACGCTCCTCTACTTTTAGTTTTGAGTTTTTTCTGACAATTTAAGATCGGACTTCGTGCTGACAGGTACAGGAAAACACCATTACAAAGATGCCAGAGGAAATGAGTACCAGTTGAAAAGAAAGGGCAAATTGCCCGATCGAGAGTACGGAATGCAAGGGCTAATAGGAATAAACCTGTTGCTGCTAATAGAATGAATGGTTCGCGCTTTTGCTGTGGATAGTGATACAGTCCTAGTCCGAGCAAAACCAAAAATGCAGGCGCATACTAAAGAGAACTATTGAGAAGATTTGTAAATTGCTTGCTAAAATCGCTAACAAAAAAGAATGCTGCAAGTAATACTCCTGCATATCCTTAATTCATGCTAACTACCCGATGATTGTAAAGCCAGATAAAACAAAGCTGAAAGAGCAGAATAGGAATCACCTCTAGTAAATTTGCCCCTCGCGTTGCAAATGTATGAAACAGGAAACTTGCGATACCAATACTGGTGGCTAAAGCAATCAGTATCCAAATACCAGGCGATCTTTTGTGGTGTGGCCGAGCTAATTGCCAAATAGCCCATGCTGCAATAATGAAAAACACATTGGAAATAGCATTCAGTGGCTCGTTCCATAAACCAGGAACGAGCCGCTCACAGTAAAGGTCGATATAATCATTCATAGCTCTACCATTTATTTTTTCAAGCTAACTTATAATTGTGTCGCAGATGCTGTACAATACACTATCTAATCTAGAATACCGCAAGTCGCTGATGTATGTAAACCCCTTCTTACTCGCATTCAGCTTTTTAAACTAAACTAAACCTGTATAATTGAGACAGGTGAATGGAAGATAGTACGAGGGTTATATTTACACATTAAAACCTCAAAAAACTCTGTAACAAACTCAATTTAACCCAATAATTAATCCCGAACTTATGAGCGACTTATCAATCCGGCCCGCCCTGATCACCAAAGTTATCCCCGACAGCATCTGCGCCGAAATGGGATTTGAACCCGGAGACTCAATCGTCGCCGTCAACGGTCAAAAACCCCGCGATTTAATTGACTATCAATTCCTGTGCGCCGATGAATTTCTCGAACTAGAAGTTTTAGATGCCAAAGGCAAAAGTCACAAGCTAGAAATAGAAAAAGATTATGACGAAGACTTGGGAGTGGAATTTGAAACTGCTCTTTTTGACGGACTAATTCAGTGCAACAATCGCTGCCCTTTTTGCTTCATTGACCAACAACCACCGGGAAAGCGCGAAACTTTGTATCTCAAAGATGATGACTACCGCCTCAGCTTTCTTTATGGCAGCTATCTCACTCTCACAAATTTGACTCAAAAAGAGTGGGAGAGAATTGAACAAATGCGGCTTTCTCCTCTCTATGTTTCCGTGCACGCTACCGAACCGGAAGTGCGAATTAGGCTGTTAAAAAATCTCCGCGCTGGCAAGATTTTAGAACAAATCAAATGGTTTCAAGAACGCCGCTTGCAAATTCACGCTCAAGTAGTTGTTTGTCCCGGTATTAATGATGGCGAACATTTAGAACGCACTTTGTTAGATTTGGCAAAGTTTCATACCGGAAATCTTCCCGCTGTAGCATCGGTGGCTGTAGTGCCGGTGGGTTTAACTCGCTTTCGCCCAGCCGAAGATGAATTAATTGCAGTAACTGCGGAAAAAGCGCGAGAAGTAATCGAGCAAGTGCAGAAAATTCAAGTGCTTTTGAGTAAAGGAAAGGGCGGCCCAAAGGCGAAAAAGCAGAATTCAAAATCGCGCTGTATTTGGCTGGCTGACGAGTGGTTTTTAATAGCTGGTTTAGATTTGCCGTCGGCTGCTGATTACGAAGATTATCCCCAAATTGGTAACGGTGTGGGTTCTATCCGCCAGTTTATCCAGCAGTTTGAAACGGCTTTTGAGAAGCTGCAACCGATGCCAGTTAATCCGCCGCGAAAGTTGGTTTGGGTGGTGGGGAATGCTGTAGAAAAAGCTTTTGAGCCGATCGTACAACAACTAAACCAAATTCCCGGCTTGTCCGTCAACATGGCAGCACTGTGCAGCCGCTACTGGGGACAAACTATCACTGTCACTGGTTTGCTCACCGGGCAAGATTTGCTCGAAGCTTTGCAGGGGCGAGACTTGGGAGATGGCATCCTGCTGCCGTCGGTGATGCTAAAACAGGGGGAACCGCGTTTTCTCGACGACATGACCCTCGAACAGCTCGCCAGCTCGCTGAAAACCCGGATTTTGCCGGTTAGCGGAGTAGAGGAACTAATCTTAGGGGCGATCGGTCGAGCAACTGCTGAAGTTGAATTGTAAATTTTGAATGCAACATTGAAAAGTAACATGAGTACGGTAATTCTGACTTGTAACTGGCGAGTTCAGGCTACAAACTAGAAACTTGATCCCAAATCTTGCTCTAAAATGATCTCTAGAATTGCAGATTAATTAAAAAATTATGCGTGTTTTTCGTCAAATCGCGATCGTCGGAGTGGGCGCTGCAATTACTTTCAGCAACCCCGGACAGAGTGCTTCAGCACAGCCTCCGGCTCAGTCCCAGGACAGCTTGGCCCCTAGCAATCAGCTTCAATTAGGGCAGAATGTTCGATCGACCTCGAACACAGCGCCAGAATCAGCCTCAGAGCCCGAACAGCCGATCGCCCCGGGCCCGCCAACCTCCGAGTCTCAGCAGCAAGGGGAAGCGAAGATCGCATCAACTCCCCCAACCGGGCCCGAGCAAGCATCAAAGCCTCAACAGGCTGCTCCGGCTTCCCCATCAACTCTGTCTCAGGGCGGTTCAACGCCTCTAAGAGGTTTGGGACCGACAGGCGCCGGGCAGCAACCTTCCCCGATCCGCCCCAACAATGGTCCTGTGCCGAGTTCCCCGGTGCCGAGTTCCCCGGTGCCGATTTCCCCGATACCAATTATCCAGGGCACTCCGAACGAAAGTTTCCCCCCTCTCACCCCGAGGGGCATTTTAGACACTAAGCCTCCGGCTTCCCTGGAACCCAACCCGAATCCGCTGCTGTTTCCGACCTCGCCCGAGGATGTGAGGATCGAGCAAACAGAGGCAATTACTTTGCAGCAGGCGATCGACCTCGCCCGCCGCAACAGCCAAACTTTGCAAATCGCCGGACAGCAAGTGGAACAAAGCAGATCCGCTGTGCGCGAACAGCAAGCTGCTCTTTATCCCGACCTGACTTTTCAAATGGACGCCAGCCGTTCTGTGAGTGCCGGCGGAGAACTCGGAATCCGGGCTGGGCAGCGCCGCCTCAACGCTCTGGCTAACCGAACCGGGCAGCCCGCCCAGCAAGCCGGCACAAATTTCGGCAGTAACAGTCTCAACAGCACTTTGCAGTTGAGCTACAACATCGATTTGTTCGGAGGCCGGCGCGCTAACATCCGCGTGGCTGAGGAACAGTTGCGGATTCGGGAACTGGATGTAGAACGCCAAGCCGAGCAACTGCGCTTCGACACTGCTGAGGCTTACTACAACTTGCAAAACTCGGACGGACAAGTTGCCATCCGCCAAGCTTCGGTGAGAAATGCCCAGCAAAGTTTGCGGGATGCCGAAGCCTTGGAACGGGCAGGGGTGGGAACCCGGTTTGCTGTGTTGCAGGCTCAGTCAAATTTGGCTAACGAACAGCAGCAACTGTCAGTGGCCCGTCGCGACCAGCGAGTTGCCCAGCGGCGGCTGGCTGAGATTTTGAATATCAGCCAGTCGGCGAACTTGACGGCGGCTGACCCGGTAGAGCAAGCGGGCTCCTGGAGGCTGTCTTTGGAAGAGAGTATCGTCCAAGCTTTTAAGAATCGCCCCGAGTTGGAACAGCAGTTGGTGCAGAGGGATGTCAGCAAGCAGCAGAGGCGATCGATTCAGGCGGGGCGTTTGCCTCAACTGAGCGTTGGGGGTAGTTACAACGTACTGGGACAAGACCCTGATAACCCCGATCCGTATGCTACTCGCGGCTGGGCCGACGGGTATTCGATCCGGGCGAGTCTGACTTGGAGTATCTTCGACGGGGGCGCGGCGAACGCGAGGGTGAGACAGCGGAATGCTGATATTGCGATCGCCGAAACTCGATTCGACCAACTCCGCAATCAGGTGCGCCGGGAAGTGGAACAAGCTTATTTTGGCTTGGAGTCGAGTTTTGAGAATATCGAAACTTCTGAAGCGGGGGTTTTGCAGTCGAGGGAAGCTCTGCGTTTGGCGAGACTGCGGTTTCAAGCTGGCGTGGGTACTCAGACGGATGTGATTCAGGCGGAAACTGATTTGACTAGGGCTGAGAGAAACCGATTGTCGGCAATTGTCACCTACAACCTCGGGCTTTCGTCTCTCCAGCGGGCTGTGAGCAATCTTCCGACTAATAACCTCTCGGATGCTCCTTGAGATTGGGTTGGGACGATTCACGCTCGGGATAGCTACGCACGCGCGTCCTTTCACCGCCAGCGGCATTGGGCATCGGGTATGGGGCAACTCAAATACGACTGAGACTCAGAAACCCGGTTTTTGGGCCAAATATTGGTTTGGCGACCAGAAATCTAGGAATCTACCGGGTTTCTGACCGAAAGTAATTAGGTCCGGGGCCCCCGGATTCATCCGTGGGGTCGATTCTAAAATCTAAAATCTAAAATCTAAAATCGATTGACCCCGCGCGCCCGGAGCGTCCTGTCAAAATCACAAATTCAAAAATCAGGAATGCCATTTTTGTATTTTGAGTTGCCCCGCGACCAATTTCCACTTTCTGCCCCGTAAATATTTTTAATAACCGAAACATTAGTTAATATTTTTTAATAAAGACTCGTGTTTACCGCCCTAGGGAATCAGCAATGGCTAATATCATGTTTGTGAAGGAAAATCGGGAAGTCATCGCAGCAGACGGAGCCAATTTGAGGCTTAAAGCTCTAGAAAACCGCATCGACTTGTACACATTTTCGGGAAAGATGATGAATTGCGGGGGCATCGGTCAATGCGGCACCTGCATTGTGGAAATTGTCGAGGGAAGTGAAAATCTCTCGCCCCGCACTGACTTTGAGAACCGCAAGCTCAAAAAAAAGCCCGAAAATTATCGGTTGGCTTGTCAAGCTACGGTCAACGGCCCGGTGAGTGTGAAGACTAAGCCGTGACTCTCAGAAGGTATGCGGCAGAAGGCTAGAGATGCTCTCTTATGCAGAAGGAAAGAAAAATTCAGAATGCAAGAATTTTGTTTTTTTTTCCTATTTCACTGTATAATTACGCCTCTTGCCGACCTAGGAAAAGAAAGTTGGTTTCTACGACAAATAAGAGGTTGGGCTGCGAGGCATCCACGCAGAAACTGGGTTTCGACGCTTGTCCGCAAGTCCTTCTTCTGTCTTCGAGTTTGCCTTTTGCCTTTGAGTGATATCCTAGTTGTGTGTGTTTTCCTATTTTCCGATAGAGGCGGGCGTCTTCATGGAAGTTAACGAATTAGGGTTTGTGGCAACCATTCTGTTTGTATTGGTTCCCAGCGTTTTTCTAATCATTTTGTACATTCAAACCGCTAGCCGTCAAGGCAGAAAAGATTAGCAACTGCTGCTATTTCTGTCTGGCGCAAGCTGGTTGCAAAAAAAAGCGCCAACAGATTTTTGCTGAGGCGCTTTTTTTGTTACGTGCTGAGTGTTGGCGGCTAACTGTTAACGTTGAGAGTTTAGCCGATCGTCCGGGCTAACAATACGGGACAATTGGCATAGACTCGCACGTAGTCTGATAGGGAATTTCCCAGGAGTCGATCGAGATCCACAAAGTTTTTGGCAACGTTGGGCCGCCGATCGGGGGAACCGATTACCAACAAGTCGGCATTCAGGTCGTCTGCAATCTTACAAATTGCTTCCCCTGGCTTGCCTGTGGCACTCACGCAGCGGTAGCTAACTCCCATTTGTTTCGCGAGTGCTACTGCGGGGGCTAATACGGGGTCTTTTTCAGCATTTGCTGTTAAATCTTCGGTGGATTTTCCAGTCAAATCTTTGGTGACGTGTACTAGAATTATCTCTCCGCCGCTGACTTCTTTGACAAAAGATAGGGCGAGTTCTAAGGATTGTTTGGCGGATTCGGATTTATCGAGGGCCACCATGACGCGCTTGATTCTTTTGACGTAAATGTCGTCTTTTACTAACAGCATCGGTCGGGATGTTAGCTGGAAAACGTACTGGCTGACTGAGTTTTCCAAAATCGATTGCAGCCGTCCGAGTCCCCGAGAACCCATAATTACTAAGTCGGATTGTTCTTCTTCTGCGACTTGGCAAACTGTTGTTTTCGGGTCTCCCTGTTTGAGCCGGGGATTGACTTTGCTGGGATCTATTTTTAAAGACTGGACTGCTTGTGCTAAAATCTTGCCTCCTTCTTCCAACTTGGCGGCCATGCCATCGGAGGTTACTTGGGGTGGCACGACGTGCAAGACGGTGACAGAGGTTTGTTGCAAGGAAGGGATGTCCATCAACATATTAAACATCTCTTCGCACAAGCCGCGACCGGCGACGGCTACTAAAATTTTTTCTATCATGGTTTTGGGCGTAAAAACAGTTGAGTTTTCTTGTGCGGCGTTAAACTAGGGCGTTGGTACTCTAGTTGCTTACTGTCAAGCATAAGCCTGAAGTTTGTCTTATGATTTGTAGAAATGTAGCGTTTTGGAACAATTTGTAAAGTGTTAGAGAACGATCGAACTCAACCAAAACTGACATCGGCTGGCGCCATTCAAAACCGGCCCGGGATGGACTCTGAGGGCTGGTTTGAATATTTGGTGCGAGTGTACCCCCACCATACTGACTACAGCGGTGCGGTTTGGCACGGTACTTATATGGCTTGGATGGAGGAAGCGCGGGTGGAAAGTTTGCGCTCTCTTGGCATTGAGTATGCTGATTGGGTGGCTCAGGGTTTGGAATTGCCCGTGGTGGAACTTTCGCTGCGCTACCACCGGGCTGTACAGATGGGGCAAGCTGTGGCAGTCAGAACGCGGATGACTGCTGGTGATGGTGTGCGGCTGGTTTGGGATTACGAAATTCGATCGCCCGATGCTCAAGAGTTATATGTGACGGCGCAGGTGACTTTGGTTGGTGTCGATCGGGAAAAGGGCAAGATTATCCGCCAATTGCCGCCGGCGCTGAAGGAGGCTTTGACCAGGCTTTCTGTTAAACCCTCAACCTAAGCTGCTGTTAACTAAAAAAAATAGTTTGTGCAGCGACAGTCAGGAGAGTTCGTAACTTTTGGTATCAATTCCAGTTATATCGGAATTAATATTACCCGAAATCAGGACACGGCTTTTGGAGTGTCCCTACAATCGATCGCGGTAGGGAAACGGCACTGCCGTGTCCTCATAATTCCGGCGCAGCCGGAATTGATATGAATCAATCCATTCGCCGCCCAAATTTTCTTTCGTCACGTACCCAACAAAACTGCATTCAGCCTTCGCGGGAACTTTTAATAATGTCAAAAAACCTGGGATTGCCCGATCAAAATATTGAAATACAGCGCAATATTTGGCAAAATAATGAGTTAAACTCTGCCTTGACAACTGAAGAGAAAACTATTGTTTCGGGAAACCCGGACAGTTTAAAAAACGGTGAATTAGCTGACAGTCAAGGTAAAATTTGGGCGATCGTATCGCTGTCGGCGGCGCTGCTAGCGGTGTCGCTGGCTGCGATTTTTATTCGGTTGAGCGAACGGGAAATCGGCCCGAATGCTACTGTTTTCAACCGTTTGTGGATAGCAACTGCAGTATTTGGACTGTGGAATGGTGCGGATGCTGTGCGCCGCCGAATGTCTGGGGATGAAGTTGAAGAGCGATCGAGCTACACTCTGCGCGATTTGATACTGTTAACAGCGGTAGGCGTCGTTTCTTCTGCTTCTTTGGGTTTCTGGGCTTGGTCGCTGACTCAGACTAATGTCGCTAATTCTACGGTACTGCGAAACTTAACTCCTTTATTTACTACTTTGGGGGGATGGCTGCTGTTGGGGCGGCGTTTTGACAGCAGGTTTTTGCTGGGACTGGCGGTAGCTTTGTCCGGCGCAATTGCGATCGGAATGGACGATTTGCAAGCTGCGAGAGAAAACTTTTCCGGCGACATTGCTGCTCTTTTATCGGCGATGTTTTATGCAGGAAATCTGCTAATTGCAGAACATTTGCGAACCAAGTTTCCGGCGACAACAATATTGATGTGGCGCTGTTTTATTGGCAGTATATTGATTTTACCGCTCGTGCTGCTTGCGGGCGATCGAGTTTTCCCGTATTCTTGGCAGGGATGGCTGGCTGTAATTGCTTTGGCCGTGATTTGCCAAGCTTTCGGTCAGGGACTTCTCATCCACAGTCTCGGTCGTTTGTCATCGGGCTTTGTAGCTCTTTTCCTGCTGCTCGAACCCGCGATCGCCGCTATTATTGCCTGGGTGCTGTTTTCGGAAAGTTTGAGCTTGTTTAATTGGTTGGCTTTCTCCGTGGTTTTGGCTGGAATATATTTGGCAAAATCTAGCATTTCTGCCGATAAAAAATGAAACCCAAAGGAAAAAAATAAATGGTTGCAAAATCAATTGGCATGAATTCCTGGCATTACGAGTTTAGTTTGCTGCCTCAATATTTAGAGGTGCTATTTGCTAAATTGCGGATTGCTGTCGTGTTCGGTGGCGACTGCGATCGCCCAGAATCTGTGATTTACAAAACTCACAATCCCCGCTCTTGGAAGAGTTACGAAGTCGTCGCCCGCGAGATTGCTAAAGCATTAGCAGAAATTGGCTTTAAGCACGTCTTTGTCATGCCTGACGACATGAACTTACCAGAACAACTCAAACAAAAAAACATCCATTTAGTGTGGCTGAATACTGGCGGAGTCCAGGGCTACAATCCTGTTTGTCACACTCCCGCTTTGTTGGAAATGTTGGGAATGCCTTATGTCGGTCACAATCCTTTAAACAGTTCAACTTTAGATAACAAACACGCTTTTAAACGGGAACTGCAATCCGTCGGAATAAAAACCGCTCCTTTTATGACTTGGCATCCTTCTCAAGGGATTTTGCAGCCTAATTTGCACGAGCGTTTTGCAATTGCTTTCGGCGAGTATCAAGGGCCTTTTGTTGTTAAACCAGTATCCGGCCGCGCTTCGCTGCACGTTCATTTTGTAGACAAGATTGAAGGCTTGTCTCAGGCAGTTTTGGAAGTTCACCGAGCAACTCACAATACTGCTTTAATTGAAAAGTATTTGCCTGGTCGAGAATTTTGTGTAGCGGTTTGTGGGTATATTACTTATGCTAAAGGCGGTTTTTATAAAAATCCGAAACCCTTTGCTTTTTCGACGATTGAACGAGTTCTGGAGTCGGAGGAGCGCATCTTTACTTCAATGGATAAAAAGGCGATTACAGCCGATCGAGGACGGTTGATAGGCGCTGAGGAACCTGAACTAAAACAAAAGTTAATTGAGTTAGCTCGGAAAATTTATTGGGAGTTTAGTTTGAACAGTTTGGTGCGAATTGATGTCCGAAGTGATGCTGATGGCTCGCTTTATGTTTTGGAAGCAAATCCGAAACCGGATCTGAAACATCCAGGGGAAAATGTGACGAGTTTGGTGGCTTTAGGTTTGGCGGAATACGGGATGAGTTATAACGATTTAATTTTTAGTTTACTGGCGGATAGGTTGGATTATTTGCTGACTCAGCATATCGAGATTATTCCTCATATTGTGGATTTGCTTCGCTAATCGGACTTGCCCAGAATATCTGAATGTAGAGTGGGCAGTGCGCACCTTACCTATGCGATTTTTGTAAACAAATATAAATTGTCGAGCCAAGTGAACACAGGCGCGCAACTTGTGATAGCTTTGAGTAACATAGCGATTTCTGGATCTCCCTTTTTTGGGACAAGCATCAAGGTAACTTAATTTATATCAATTAGATAAAACAAATGGAAGCATTACTTTTATTAATAGGATTTGGAGGCGGGGCATTAGTCTGCTGGCTAATTTTGAATAAGCGAAACTCTCGCAATTTGGTGCGGATGCAGGGTTCGCATGAGGCTATATCAAAATTGGCGTCGCAGTTGGATGCCAGAAATTCGGAATTGCGGCAAAAGGTTCAGAGTGAAAATCACCTAAATTCTGAACTGTCCCAGTTGCAAAGTCGGTTGGCAAATGTGACTGACGAGCAAGCTTTTTTAAATAATCAAGTGTCGGAATTGGAAGAAATATTGGCAGGAATTGCCCAGGAGCGATCGCAAGTTAATTCTCTGATTGCTGATTTGCAGTTTCAGCTAGAAAATGCTCAACAAGCTGAGTCGCAGTTAGCGAAAGTGGCAGAACTTCAATCTCAGTTGGAAGTTGCGGATCGGGAGCGATCGCAACTTAACGCTCAAATACTGGAAATGCAAGCAGAGTTAGAGACATTTGATGCAGAACGTTCTCAATTTCACGATCTGCTGTCTGAATTTGACAGTCAGTTGGAAACTGTCAGTCAAAGCAGATTGCAGGTACAGTACCAGTTGTCGGAAATTCAAATTAAGTTCGATCGCTCGATAATTGAGCGGGAGCAGCTTCAGTCTCAACTTTCTGGTTTGCAAGCTCAACTGGAATTAGTCGAAGGAGAGCGATCGCAATTTACCGATCGATTGTCGCAGTCCCAAACTAAAATTGAAAATGCCAATGCAGAACGAGAACTGCTCAACTCTCAATTGCAAACCGCTCGCGAACAACTAGAGCAACCTCAACCTGAATTATTAGAACTGGAAAGACAGTTAGAAGCTGCTAATCGGGAGAAAATGCAGTTACACTCTCAATTTTCGGAGCTGCAAAGTCAATCAGAAATGGTTGTTCGAGAGCGAGAACAACTGCTGTCTCAGTTGTCTGAATTGCAGGCTCAGATAAATCGCAGCGAGGGAGAGAGATCGCTGCTTCAGTCTCAGTTATCGGAACTGCAAGCTCAATTAGCAACTGCTAACACAGAACGATCGCAGCTTTATGCTCAACTCTCGGAATTCCCTGCTCAAATCGAAACAGCTAATCAAAATCAAACTCAACTTCAATCTCAAGTATCCGAATTAGAAAAACAGTTAGAAAGTGTAGGTCAAACTCGCTCCGAATTAGAATCTCAGCTAGAAACTGCTAACACAGAACGATCGCACCTTTACTCTCAAGTGTCAGAAATTCAAAGTCAAACCGAGACAGCAACTCAAAATCAAGCTCAACTTCAATCTCAAATATGCGAGTTAGAACATCAGCTAGAAACTGTGCGTCAAAGTCGCTCTGAATTGGAATTTCAGCTCACTTCTCAACTCTCGGAATTCCAAGCTCAAATCGAGACAGCCAATCAAAATCAAAATCAACTTCAATCTCAAGTATCCGACTTAGAAAATCAGCTAGAAAGTGTAGGTCAAACTCGCTCCGAATTAGAATTTCAGCTCACTTCTCAACTGTCGGAATTCCAGACTCAAACCGAGACAGCAAACCAGAATCAAAATCAACTTCAATCTCAAATATCCGAATTAGAAAATCAGTTAGAAAGTGTGCGTCAAAGTCGCTCACAATTGGAATCTCAGCTAGAAACTGCTAACACAGAACGATCGCACCTTTACTCTCAAGTGTCAGAACTTCAAAGTCAAACCGAGACAGCAAATCAAAATCAAGCTCAACTTCAATCTCAAGTATCCGAATTAGAAAATCAGTTAGAAAGTGTGCGTCAAAGTCGCTCTGAATTGGAATCTCAGCTAGAAACTGCTAACATAGAACGATCGCACCTTCATTCTGAGCTCTCGGAAACTCAAAGTCAAATCGAGACAGCCAACCAGAATCAAGCTCAACTTCAATCTCAAATATCCGAGTTAGAACATCAGCTAGAAACTGTGGGTCAAACTAATTCACAATTGGAATCTCAGCTCACTTCTCAACTTTCGGAATTCCAAAGTCAAATCGAGACCGCAAACCAGAATAAAGCTCAACTTCAATCTCAAGTATCCGACTTAGAAAATCAGTTAGAAACTGTAGGTCAAACTCGCTCAGAATTAGAATTTCAGCTCACTTCTCAACTGTCGGAAATTCAATGTCAAATCGAGGCAGCAAACCAGAATCAAAATCAACTTGAATCTCAAATATCCGAATTAGAAAATCAGTTAGAAAGTGTGCGTCAAAGTCGCTCACAATTGGAATCTCAGCTAGAAACTGCTAACACAGAACGATCGCACCTTTATGCTCAACTCTCGGAAATTCAATGTCAAATCGAGGCAGCCAACCAGAATCAAACTCAACTGCAATCTCAAGTATCCGAGTTAGAACATCAGCTAGAAACAGTTTATCAAGAACGCTTGCAGCTAACATCGCAACTTGTCGAAACGGGCGATCGACAATCTGAGCATTTTGACTCGGAATCAGGGCAAATTGAAGCATCTACATCAGATACCCAAGTTTTGAATAGTAAAAAATTTGTTGTTTCTCAGCAGGGTCAAGGCGATTATACTACTATTAGCGAAGCGGTGACAAATGCAGCACCTGGCACGCGTATTTACGTGCATCCAGGCGTTTATCGCGAAAGTCTCATTCTCGACAAAGCGGTAGAAATTATCGGCTGCGGAGAGGTCGATCGCATTGTTGTTGAAAGTATCAACTCAAACTGCATTAAAATGCAAACAGACAGTGCTTTAGTGCGGGGTTTAATGCTGAGGGCGACGGGGAAATATTACGCTGTAGATATTCGCAAAGGTGAGTTGATAGTAGAAGACAGCGATATCACTTCTGCGGACTATTCTGTTATAGGAATTTGCGGCCATGATGCAAATTCTACCATCCGCCGCAGTCAAATTCATGATGGGGTATGGAACGGAATTTTTCTATCGGATAATGGGAAAGCAACGGTGGAAGATTGCAGTATTTTTGACAACGGCTGTTTGGGAATAGGTGTCGGATTGGGAGGAAAATTGATCGTGCGCCGGTGTCGGATTAAGGGTAATGAAGGTGAGGCGATCGCCGTTTACAGAGATGGCATCGCTACCGTGGAAGATTGCGATTTAACAGGGAATTCTGGGGGTGCTTGGCGCATTGCAGATAACGGATACGTGCGCGGCCAAGGCAATCGAGAATAGAAGAAGTTCGGCAACGGATTCTGTAACGGATTTAAGTAATATCAATTCCGGCGCAGCCGGAATGATATAGAGGACACGGCAGTGCCGTTTCCCTACGCCAGATTTATTGTAGGGACACGGCACTGCCGTGTCCTGATTTCGGGTGATATTAATTCCGGTGCAGCCGGAATTGATATTACTTCGGAATTCCTAATAATCTAGCCGGATTTTCTTTGGTCATTAAATCAATTTCCGGCTGAGAAATGCCTTCATTCATCAATTTTTTGACAAATAACTCGTAACCTTCGGCTGGTAAAGGATCGGGTTTTCTGCCCAAATCTGTACTCAGAACAAAATGCTCGGCTCCTATTAATTTGATAGCAGCCGCCATGCGCTCCATCGAAACATGATGCCAGTTTCTATGTCCTTCGTCAGCAGCATTTTCTCCCATCAAATCGTTGACAAATGCTAATTCTAGAAAAGCTCCCATTGCGGCGGCTGTTTGCATATTTTTTAAAGACAAACCGGGTACATCGGCCATTGCGTGGGTGATCAGGATGTTTTTAATGTTGAGAAGGTTGGCTTGTCGGACAACGGCCATAACTTCTTCTGAGGAAATATGCCCGGTTTCCAGCACCAAATTTTCTCTAGCTACCATCTTGAGTACCGCTTCAGTTTCCGGTAGAATCTTGCCATTTTCCGCGACTTTAATCCCAATTCCCGACTTGTGAAAAACCTTTAAATGATGCTCGGAATCAACTGTTGGCAGCCACACTACTTTACCGTATTTGCCGCCGATGCGGTGCATTGCTTCTACAGCGTCGGGATTAAGACCGCCTACAGAATGATTGAGAACAATTCCTCCGAAAACTTCGATTTCTGGTACTATTTTATTAACTAGAACTGCCCGTGCTGCTGTACTCGCAAAGTGATTTTTTAAGACAACAGCCTTCATGTGCGATCGCGCCGCTGACTTAGCTACCTCAAAATCATCCAACCTGCGGGGAATTACATCAGGAGAAGAATGGATGTGAAAGTCGATCGCACCTTCAATAATACTCTCTTGTGAGTTAGCAAACGGTGGCTCTCCCAAAGCATACACTGGTAAAGAAAAGGAAGAGAAAACTAGCCAAAATACCGCTGTTATTCTGATGATGTAAACCGCCGAATAGTAAATTGCCGAATAGTAAGCCGCCGAATAGAATTCGGGGCTACACAAACAAAGTCCGCCTGCGCGGACTGGAGAAGTGGAAATTTTAAGCAATTTATAAAAAAGATTTAACCGCATTTGCTAAAGCTTCTGCATTCTCTTCGTGCATACCCAATGAACCAGGAATAACTCGCGATTCAACACCCGGTAATTCCGTTAATGCTTCCATTTCAGCCTTTGATTTTGGCGGCGCATTTTCAGCAATTACAACCATCACCGGTACTGCTAGTTGTTGGAATTTTGCTACAAATTCTTCTCGCGTTTTTGCCGGATCTAAACCACCAGTCACAAAAGCCGCCGAACCGTACCTCGCCCCTGCTTTTTGCGTAACTTGCCATTTGCTTTGGATGAAATCGGGCGTGACTTTTGCAGCATCGGCGTAGACGTGGCGACGGTACATCAAACTGAGGAATGACGGCACAGTATTCAGTTTGTAAAGGAATTGACCTAAAAAGGGCGATCGCACTAATTCTCTCACCATTCCGTGCCACCCGCTTTGCTGTTTGCTCATCGTCGGCAAAGGCCCGCGCCAAGTCGGCGCAGCTAACACAATCTTTGACCAAACATTGGGCTTTGACTGCGCTAATTGCATCGCATAACCCGCCGCGTGACCGGCCGCAACTACAGCAACAGGACTATTAAAAATTGACTCAACAAAATCCTTGAGAAATTGATGGTATAATTGCGGTTGGTAGTCGGTGCGCGGGCGATCCGATTCGCCGAAACCCGGCCAATCTAAGCTCACAACTTGAAATTGGGGAGCTAACAATTCTGCTAAAGGACGCATTTCTTCTCGCGTGGAAACCGTACTGAATGCCGGCAGCAGCAATACAGAATTTCCCTGTCCTCTGGTTTCGTAAATAACTTTGATTTGCGTGGCTTTCCAGTTCCAGAGATATTCCTGAACTGCGGCGGGATAGTTGCTAGAATTGGTTTTTGTTAAATCTGTAGTTTGAGTCACGGCTGGTTATCCTGTTAATTTGCTTCGGCTTGCTCGCTCAATTCGCAAGCAAGTGCCTTGTTTCTCATCATTTGAAAGATGTTGTAAAATCCGTTAGCGCGGGAGGGTGTCAGGCTCACATTCAATCCCGTATCTTGAATGAAATCTGGGGTGACGCTAACAATTTCGGCTGGCGTCAATCCGCTCAAACCTTCCACGAGCAAGCCAACTAATCCTTTGACTAACTGAGCGTCTGAATCGCCTTGAAACGAAACTTTTCCGTCGGCTAAATTGGCAGTAATATAAACTTGCGACACGCAGCCCGAAACTTTGTTTTCCGGCAATTTATCGCTTTCGGGAAATGCTGGGAGTCGCTTAGCGTACCACAGCAGTTGTTCGTAGCGCTGTTTCGGGTCGGAGTGTCGCTGAAAGCGCTGGACGATTTTAGCTAGGGCTGCGGGTAGCGCGGTGTTTGCGGACATGATTTCGAGTAGCGGTTTACTTCGTTAATATTATACATTTAATTTTGCCGGCGGGTGCGATCGACTGCTCATCTGTTGGGAGTGAAGCCGTCTTAAGGTTAATAGGTTATTGTGGTAAACAAGTGCGATCGTTCCGCAAAAAAGGAGAATATATGGTATTTAGTGCTATTAACGAAGATTGGTGTCGAGTCGTAATGAACCGCGAAACGCGCAGAATCGTTAAAAGCTTGCAGCCCAGTCAATTGAAAGCCTTAGAAATCTCTGGCGACAGTTGGGGGAATTGGGAGTCTTTCAAAAGCTATAAATCGCTGAAATATCCAGATTTTGATATTTGCGAGTATTGCCTCGACGAAACCTTTGATTTGATAATTGCAGAGCAGATATTTGAACACCTGCTTTGGCCTTACCGCGCTGGAAAAAATATATATAAAATGCTGGATAGCGACGGTTATTTTTTAATAACCACACCATTTTTAATTCGCATTCACAATTATCCTACAGACTGCTCTCGCTGGACAGAAACTGGCATCAAATACTTGCTTGCTGAATGCGGTTTTAATTTGGAACGCATTCAAACAGGAGCGTGGGGAAACCGAGCTTGTGTAATGGCAAACTTTGCAAGGTGGGAGATTTACAGCCCCTCGATTCATTCGCTAGCAAACGAGCCGGATTTTCCCTTGGTAGTTTGGGCGATCGCGCAAAAATAGCTCCGGGCGATCGCGTTTAACTCGCTAGCGGCGGCAAACCGCGCAACTGTCGCAGGGAATTGATACACAACGGGCAGTCGCAGCCAAACAACGCCACGGCAGCATCGCTTTCTTCTTCCGAAAAATCCAGCATCGCCACCGGCTGGCCATCCGGCGACTGCCAACTGATTCTCGGTTTAGAATTAGCAGCGGCAGCTTTGGCAGGAAGCCGAACGCAAGTCAGACGCTGAGTGTGGGGCGATCGCACGCAGTTGGGCGAATCAGCCGGTTGGCCTGGTGTTTCGCCAATTTGAGCGGGATTTGCGATCGCGCTCAAAGACATCACAGATCCAAACAGCGTCGGACTTACCAGTAGTGTGAGGAGCAATTTATTCATTTGTCCTCCTTAAAAACTTCAACGTATACAGTAGCGGATTATCTGTGGAAATTCCACAAAGTTTTCGTCCCACCTCAGTACGATTTGCCGTTATATCAATTCCGGCTGCACCGGAATGATATAGAGGACACGGCAGTGCCGTGTCCCTACAATAGATCGTGGTAGGGACACGGCACTGCCGCGTCCTCCGTTTATATCATTCCGATGCTAACGGAATTGATATTATTAAGGCTTAAAAGCCGAATATTTGCCACCCAAACATCGAATAATTGTCCGCGTATTAGCAACCAGCATTTTCTGATAAGTATCGCCTTCGCTCGCCAGTTTAAGATTTGTTGCAATTTTAGTAAATTTAGCTCGCGAGTGATAACAAATTCATCCAATGCGGGTAAACTGATTTCAGCAAGGGCAACTCGAAGCAGCGAACAAGTTTACCTCAGAAACCAGGTGGGGAGTGATGAGTACAGTTTTAGTGGTGGAAGATTCCCGCAGCCAGCGGGAGTGCATTTCACATCAGTTGAGATGCAGCGGATTGAATGTAATTCAGGCATCTGACGGTGTGGAAGCACTGGCTAAAATTGAGAAAAATTACCCGGATTTAGTATTATTAGATATCATAATGCCCCGTCTAGACGGCTACGGTGTTTGCCGTTTAATTAAAGCTAATCCCCAAACTCGAAATATACCAGTCGTATTTTTAACAGGAAAGGGACAGCAGTTAGGTTTATTGTCTAGGGCGATCGATCGCGCTGAGGCTTATGTTAGCAAACCTTGGCAGCCAAGGGAACTCTTAACAACGATCCAAAAAGTTTTGCTCAATGCCAATATTAAGTTCGATCGAGCTTCCGCCGACGCTTGGACAGAATACGGTATCTTAAACTTAAGTACAGTCGAACTGTATCAAAGCCGTGCCGATGCTTGGACAAAATACAGCGCCCAAATTATTAAATTATACGATTCCAGCTTAGCAGCTTTCAAGCAAGCTTTGGCAATTGAACCGAGTCACTCCAATGCAAACAAGTACCGAAACCGAGTCGAGACAATCCGGGCAATTTTGATGAAAAAATTAGAGCAAACTCAACCTTGCAAAGTCTGCGATTATTATTACGGCAAGGACGGCATCAATTGTGCGGTGCATCCGGCTGGCCGCCCTCAAGAACTGTGTCGCGATTGGGAATTTAATTAAACTAAAATGAAAACAAATAACCGCGCTTACTTGGAAAAGTTGCTGCAAGAAAGAAACGAACATCCCGAAAGAATGGCGGAAATTGATGAGAAGATAGATGCAACTTTTCGCCAAAATTACGCAATTTTAGTAATGGATATGTCGGGATTTTCGCGCACGACTCTCCGCTACGGAATCATTCATTTTTTGGCAATGATTCACCGGATGCACGGAATTGTCAAACCGATAATTTCAGAATGCGGCGGCACTTTAGTTAAGGAAGAAGCAGACAATATTTTTGCAGTTTTTCCAGATGTTAAATCAACTGTGGAAGCTGCGATCGACTCTTTGAAGCAAACGGCGGCTGTCAACACGACACTGCCGCCGGAAATGGATATTCACCTCTGTATTGGTATTGGCTGCGGCGATGTTTTGATGCTGGAAGGAGAGGATATGTACGGATCGGAATTTAATCTGGCATCCAAGCTGGGAGAAGATTTGGCGGAACGGGGAGAAATTTTGCTCACCTCAGCAGCATTTGAAAAGTTGGAAGGTGACAAGCAAGATTGGAAAAAAGTGGAACTTTCGATTTCAGGTTTGGAATTGGTGGCGTACAAGCGGCTGTAATCAACTTAATTTCTCTAGTTATATCTTTAGCCATTGGCGATTGAAATCTCTACTACACAAACGAAGTCCACTCCTAGCGCGGACTAAGAAATAAGCCGGATTTGGTATCACATGATTGACGATTACAAAAATTGGCAAGCTATTAATCTCGGCGCAATTGGGCAGCGGCTTGCTTGGCTGCAACAACAGCCGGATGGAATCATTTTTTGCAAAGATTCGGGAGTTCACTATGTTGCAGTCAAAAAAGACAAACACCAAATTAAGCTATCTTTAGTAGAAAAAGTTAATTTGCATACAGATTTACTGCAATCTGTTTGCGATTTCAAAAATCCTTTACATCTAGTGTCTGAATATACTCAGGCAATGATGTTAGGTTTAGTGTGGCAAAGCCAACCTCAAAGAATCTACATTGCTGGTTTTGGCGGCGGCAGAATTCCCTTAGTTTTGCACCACTATTTGCCGGAAACTGTTATAGAATGTGCGGATGTCGATCCGATCGCGATCGAAGCAGCTACACAGTGTTTTGGAGTGTTGTTCGACGGCAGAATCACAGTTGCAATCCAAGATGGGAGAGAATATCTAGAACAGCAAAATCCCGATATTAAGTACGATATCATCATGACGGACGTATTTTTTGGCAACGGCTACTTTCCCCACCGGTTGGCCACCAAAGAATTTTATGAAATTTGTGAAAAACGCTTGTCAAGCGAGGGAGTTGTGCTTGTGAATCTGCTGCAAAGAGATGAGTTTTATGCGGAAAAAATCAAGACTTTTCAAAGCGTGTTTTCTCAGGTTTGCCTGTGTCCGTGGAAGGACATTAACAGCGTTTTGATTGGTAGCAACAGCGCTATTTTAGATAAAAATGAGATTGTTTCCAGAGCAAAATATTTGCAAGATGGCCATCAATTTTCATTTCCCTTAACAGACATATCGCAGGAAGTAAAATTAGGTACAGAATTGGCGGAAGCTATACCTAATTTAGAAAAAGCTCAAATTTTGCATGACGATTCGCCGCCCGCTGGTTATTTTGATTGCTGGTTATTCTGATATTGATAACAAGTCCGGTTTTACTCTTTGTGGAACAGGCCGGAAAGCCTGTTGGTGATGCGGCTTTCACGAAGTTGAGATCCCGGCGATTGGAAAGAGACTGTTAGCGAATTAAAAAAGGGTGAAACCAAACATCCCATAATCAGGACAAAAGAACTATGATGAGCCAGAGATAAAAAGAGCAGAAAAACTAGAGACACGACTCAAGCCAATCGGAATGTTGCGCCCTCTTGCCCGCATTCTCGACAGATTCATCGCCGCAGCAGTCACAATATGTTGTAGGCGAGTTTTGGCAAGATTCATGTAACGAGTGTAACGCAAACCAAAAACACGAGTTCTTTGAGAAAGCTAGGTTTCAACACTAGCCCGTAGAGAATAACGCTGCTTAAACTCATGGCGGATTTTATCTGGGGCAACTTTGCGGAGTTTCAATCTCTGATAGGGATTTAGGTTAATTGCGGCTGCGGCTAGACTTTAATACCGCAGCCCATATGCAATGAGCTTGTTTCAATCCCTGATAGGGATTTAGGTTAATTGCGGCAAAAGATGTAGATGACCTAATGAAAGATTATAGAGAAGCTCAGTTTCAATCCCTGATAGGGATTTAGGTTAATTGCGGCGACGGTGGTAAAGCAGGGCACATATAAATGGTTTGTTTCAATCCCTGATAGGGATTTAGGTTAATTGCGGCGGCGGGGTGCGACCGCCGGGCCCGCGAACCAACTACGGTTTCAATCCCTGATAGGGATTTAGGTTAATTGCGGCTGGGTACTTGAAAGTGTGCGACATCACTGTAGAAGTTTCAATCCCTGATAGGGATTTAGGTTAATTGCGGCGCAAGGCTGACCCGATGTTCCTGATTCATCAGGAGAATCTATGTTTGTTTCAATCCCTGATAGGGATTTAGGTTAATTGCGGCGTCTTTTCATATTAATCAATAAATCGTTTACACAAGTTTCAATCCCTGATAGGGATTTAGGTTAATTGCGGCCCTATCCCCATTGAGGATGAGCTTGACGAGCCGGGCCCCGGGGAGCATAACAGTTATGCGATCAGTATAAATACTGATGATAATTTAAGCTGCTGCTTTGAGATTGACACCAATCATTCCATTTAAGTAAGCTACTCGATGAGCCAAGACTTGCGGGACATTTTGCTCATTCCATTGTGCACCAGAAATTTTTATGCGACGACCAATCTGTTTGATTGCTGATTCCACAGCACCCGAGCCAATCGAACAAATCTTATTTGACTGATAATAGTGGTAATTAACGATGCGTGTTCGGTGTTTGTTGAGATATACGCAGAAATTCTGTGCGGCTTTTTTTGTCAGATTTGCAAAAAGTTGTTTCGCTTTTTCTACCTGTCCCATCCATAAATAAGCTTGGGCTTCATTGATTCTTCGTTGTGAACCGCCAACCTTATTCAGATTTTCAATCAGATGATACCAGTCAAGGATTTCTCGCCGCTGTCCATTGGGGGCGACTAAAGCGATAATATTCCAAATTCCATCATGTCCATCTCCCAGACAGGTTACAATCTTAGCGATGGGTTGACTGTTGACCCAATTAATCAGCCCAATGTTATCTTGATAAACCGCGATTAATCCGCTGTTGGTGTGCATTGCTTTATAGTCTTTGTAGATACATTCTAGTCCCTGTGCAGTTCTTAATCTAACTTTTCCTCCATCTACACATAATTCTTCAATTAGTTCTGTGACTATCGGCAACTGAAACTCTTGCCGATGGACTAATCGGGCGTTGTGACATGGCATTGGTTTGGACACCGGTGATGTATTCTAAATCTACTGCCGTTTGCTCGTATGACATATTGGCACTTAATCTCAGACAACATTGTTCCAAATGTGGACTGATTCTTGTGCAGGGCTTAACTCCGAGTATTTTAGCTTGTTTTTCACTGATTTTGAGTATTCCTAATGTACTGGTAAGTTTTCTAGTTCTACCGGCAGTTGTTCCTGTTGATTGCTTAAAAAAAAAGCAGCAATTTCGGGACTCACATACTGCTGAAGCTGTGTCTGAATAGTTTTTTCTATACTTTCGAGCGTGAACTGTTGTTCAGATTCAGCTTCTGTATATAAAATCTCCGCAATTGCTCTGGTATATTCTTGCAGCTTTCTTTGTTTCTCTGGATTCATAATTTTTCGAGAGTGGTAAACATATTTAATTATGGACTAATGAGGGGCATGGTCTTTCTGAGTATTTGTACTCATCGCATAAGTGTTATGCTCCCCGGGCCCCGTTTCAATCCCTGATAGGGATTTAGGTTAATTGCGGCTGCTTTAAGATAAGCCTCGGATTGCCTATGATGCGTTTCAATCCCTGATAGGGATTTAGGTTAATTGCGGCTGGAGAGAATAGCTCACCATGACTGCATTAGAGTGCAGTTTCAATCCCTGATAGGGATTTAGGTTAATTGCGGCGATTTCGCATAAGCACCCTTGATGTCGATTTCTGTTTCAATCCCTGATAGGGATTTAGGTTAATTGCGGCGCTACGATTATCGCCACAACCTGCAATACGGCCAGAATGTTTCAATCCCTGATAGGGATTTAGGTTAATTGCGGCTTGGTCTATTTTCGGGTAGGGATTTATTTCAGGATTGTT
Source organism: Microcoleus pseudofavosus SVA1_A4 (assembly GCF_036700565.1). NCBI lineage: Bacteria > Bacillati > Cyanobacteriota > Cyanophyceae > Oscillatoriales > Microcoleaceae > Microcoleus > Microcoleus pseudofavosus. The sequence continues at coordinate 80,616 of NZ_JAUBPE010000004.1, read as the reverse complement.
TCAATCCCTGATAGGGATTTAGGTTAATTGCGGCTGATGTTCATTGTTTTTGCTCTTTGTTGTTTCCGTGTTTCAATCCCTGATAGGGATTTAGGTTAATTGCGGCAATTGGAGGGCGGGTATGTTATGTATTGTACTGAGTTTCAATCCCTGATAGGGATTTAGGTTAATTGCGGCAGGGCTTTCTCAATCGCGTCTTTCTCATCCTGCTGGTTTCAATCCCTGATAGGGATTTAGGTTAATTGCGGCATTGTTTTGACTAGGGCAAAGCGAGCGGAATTAGAGTTTCAATCCCTGATAGGGATTTAGGTTAATTGCGGCATGCCTATATTGGCGATAAAAAGCCTACTGAGATGTTTCAATCCCTGATAGGGATTTAGGTTAATTGCGGCGTGAACCTTTATTCGTTTACGTTGCATATGTGAAAGACGGTTTCAATCCCTGATAGGGATTTAGGTTAATTGCGGCAATCTTTTTATACAAGAGATATTCGCGCTGAAGATAAGGTTTCAATCCCTGATAGGGATTTAGGTTAATTGCGGCTGTTGGGTGTAGGTATGATCCCGATATTGACTTGTTTCAATCCCTGATAGGGATTTAGGTTAATTGCGGCCGCAATCTTAAGCCCTCAAAGCTGCTTCGGCCTCGTTTCAATCCCTGATAGGGATTTAGGTTAATTGCGGCTGTAGGTACTCATTTAATTAAATCCTTGAAAATGGTGTTTCAATCCCTGATAGGGATTTAGGTTAATTGCGGCCACACTGCGAGAGATGCTCTATGGCCCCTATATCGGAGGTTTCAATCCCTGATAGGGATTTAGGTTAATTGCGGCTCTTCATTAGGAATCGGAACGCGGTTGGCATATAAGTTTCAATCCCTGATAGGGATTTAGGTTAATTGCGGCAAGCATCAAGGATTGCCAGTTTTTCGTCAGTGGAGGTTTCAATCCCTGATAGGGATTTAGGTTAATTGCGGCTTTGGTAATATTCCGAAAGGTTCCGATCGCAGGATTGGTTTCAATCCCTGATAGGGATTTAGGTTAATTGCGGCACATCACCCCCAACCCGATCGTCGCTGCGGCAAGTTTCAATCCCTGATAGGGATTTAGGTTAATTGCGGCCCAGTTGAGAATTTCTCTCGCAATATCCCGCCACGTTTCAATCCCTGATAGGGATTTAGGTTAATTGCGGCTAGTGATCCTGATTGGAAAAACTTTGCTGCGTAAAGGTTGCGTTTCAATCCCTGATAGGGATTTAGGTTAATTGCGGCTTTTTAAGAAGAAAGTACCAAGCAAATCAGCCTTGTTTCAATCCCTGATAGGGATTTAGGTTAATTGCGGCCAGCGCGACAGATCCGCACCCCGTGTATTTAACCCAGTTTCAATCCCTGATAGGGATTTAGGTTAATTGCGGCTTTTTCTCGCCCCATGCGAGTTTGAATCCTCAAGTTTCAATCCCTGATAGGGATTTAGGTTAATTGCGGCTAAATCCGCCACGATTCTATTAATCTTTTCGTCTATCTCGTTTCAATCCCTGATAGGGATTTAGGTTAATTGCGGCTGAAGGTTTCACCGGAACCTCGACTTAAGCCAATTGGTTTCAATCCCTGATAGGGATTTAGGTTAATTGCGGCTCTGTTCTGCCTTCCAATAACCTTTATCCCAACCTGAGTTTCAATCCCTGATAGGGATTTAGGTTAATTGCGGCCGGCCCGATCGTCCGTGGAAATTCAAACCAGAAGTTTCAATCCCTGATAGGGATTTAGGTTAATTGCGGCGCTAGCATCTGTCGGGGCGCTCAGCTTTTCGTTCTGTTTCAATCCCTGATAGGGATTTAGGTTAATTGCGGCTCAAGCGTGGTGCGGTTTGTTCGACCACTTATAAGTTTCAATCCCTGATAGGGATTTAGGTTAATTGCGGCTACAGATGGTTCCAGGCCGATGATGACCCGATTATCGTTTCAATCCCTGATAGGGATTTAGGTTAATTGCGGCGGATGAAATCTATCCAGAATTCTAGGTCGCACTCTAGTTTCAATCCCTGATAGGGATTTAGGTTAATTGCGGCCCACACAATTAGCCCCGCGAGATGCGGGAAGAATCATGTTTCAATCCCTGATAGGGATTTAGGTTAATTGCGGCGCCGTTGAAAGACTCCAACAAGTTCTCGGAGATCCCGCGTTTCAATCCCTGATAGGGATTTAGGTTAATTGCGGCCTTGGTTGCTTTATAGTCGATGCCCTCAGCAAGCAACAACGGCAACCGGTTTCAATCCCTGATAGGGATTTAGGTTAATTGCGGCATTGGCTGGCGGACGAGCTTGCGGAGGATTACTTGAGTTTCAATCCCTGATAGGGATTTAGGTTAATTGCGGCTTGTTCGGCACACTCTGTTCCGATGTAACGAACTCGAAGTTTCAATCCCTGATAGGGATTTAGGTTAATTGCGGCTCTGCATCCTCCTGATTTCCTCCAAAGTCATCAGTCTCGTTTCAATCCCTGATAGGGATTTAGGTTAATTGCGGCATTCCAGAATAACGAATTACATCGCTAGTTACAGTTTCAATCCCTGATAGGGATTTAGGTTAATTGCGGCGTACAGTTGCATTTTAAATACCTACTAGGGATTGAGTTTCAATCCCTGATAGGGATTTAGGTTAATTGCGGCACATTAATCGATCGTTGCGTAATTTATCACACCAGTTTCAATCCCTGATAGGGATTTAGGTTAATTGCGGCGCGAATCGAATCAGGAGAACTTGGCATTAAATCTAAGTTTCAATCCCTGATAGGGATTTAGGTTAATTGCGGCAGGATACTCGGGCAACCGAGCAACAGATTTATAAAAAATGTTTCAATCCCTGATAGGGATTTAGGTTAATTGCGGCGGGGGGGGGGTGATAAGATATTCAAATATATGAAGTTTCAATCCCTGATAGGGATTTAGGTTAATTGCGGCCTATTATAAATACTAGCAGAAGTACATATTTCAGTTTCAATCCCTGATAGGGATTTAGGTTAATTGCGGCATTGGTCGATAGGCATTGCCTCAGTAGTGGGGAATCTGCGTTTCAATCCCTGATAGGGATTTAGGTTAATTGCGGCTTGATTGGAAGTGGATTCGGAATCCCCCGGAGCGCTGTTTCAATCCCTGATAGGGATTTAGGTTAATTGCGGCACCCGTATTCAATTCTTGGGTTTTCTTCATATGGCGTTTCAATCCCTGATAGGGATTTAGGTTAATTGCGGCCGGCAAAGGCTCAGACCTTGGATCGACTTGTGCCAGCTGTTTCAATCCCTGATAGGGATTTAGGTTAATTGCGGCCGGCCGGACACTCAAGGTTGTCTGAAACTTTCAGCTCAGTTTCAATCCCTGATAGGGATTTAGGTTAATTGCGGCCGGCTCAATCCAAATTTCTTAGAGGGCGCTTTTCTGAGTTTCAATCCCTGATAGGGATTTAGGTTAATTGCGGCCGGCCGCCCGTGTCAGAAGCCTTACTGTATTTAGTTTTCAAGGTACTGTTCCGTGAACCATTTATAAAATATCATTTCAGCCACCGACCTGTCAAGAGGCAAAATTTTCAACAACTATCAAAGCTATACACAGCAATGATTTCAGCGTTTCCGCGAACCGATTTTTTCAGCAGAGAGGCTCAAACCCTTGCCACACCAGCCATACAGCCGAAAGATTTGACCCCCTCAAAAAAACACCTACCCATTCACGGAAATTCCACGAACCGGTAAGCGATTAAACACTCGCGACTGCTAACAGTTCCTCAGCCTCTTTCTCGTTCATCTCGTCGAGTTTTTGCCAAACTTGCTGCATCAATTCATCCAACCCAACTCGACTCACAGCCGAAATCAACAAAATTGGAGCGCCACTGATTTCTCTGAGTCGGCTGGTTAAATTACCGATTTCTTCGCTTTCGAGGTCGATCGCATCTACCTTATTAAAAGCCAAAATCTGCGGTTTATCGGCTAAACCACGCCTGTAAGCCTTCAATTCTTCCTGAATTGTGACGTAATTGGCGATCGGATCTTCATCCGTAACATCGATCAAATGCAGCAGCAACCGAGTTCGTTCGATGTGCCGCAAAAACTCGTAACCCAAACCAGCGCCTTCGTGAGCCCCCTCAATCAATCCCGGAATATCAGCAAAAACAGTACCGTCGCCGCTCGGTTTTCTGACTACGCCCAAATTCGGGATTAAGGTTGTAAACGGATAATCTGCTATCTTGGGACGAGCAGCAGATAAAGCTGAAATTAACGTCGATTTGCCCGCATTCGGCAACCCAATAATTCCCACTTCAGCTAACAGCTTCAATTCCAGCCGCAAAAATTTGTGTTCTCCTTCTTTTCCCGGCATGGCATAATCTGGAGCGCGGTTGGAATTGGTCAGAAAACACTTATTTCCCAAACCGCCTTTACCGCCTTTGGCAACGCAAAAAGTCTGTCCGGGCGTCACCAAATCTGCTAAGATTGCCTGAGTTTCCGCGTCGTAAACTACTGTGCCGCAGGGAACTTCGATCGTGCGATCTTCCCCGGAAGCCCCCGTCATATTCTTCGGCGCGCCGCGCTTCCCGTCTTCGCCTTTAAAAATCCGGTTGTACTGAAAATCTAGCAGTGTTTGCAGGCTTTCCACCGCCACCATAAACACAGAACCGCCCCGCCCGCCGGTGCCGCCGCTCGGCCCGCCCGCCGGTACATACTTTTCTCTGCGAAAAGCTACCATGCCGTCGCCGCCTTTGCCTGCTGCGACTTGAATATCTGCTCGATCGATAAATTGCATAATTTAGTCAGTAGTCAATAGTCAGAAGTCATTAGTCATTAGTCAGTAGTCATTAGCTATGATACCAGATCCAAGTACAATATTCCTCTTTTCCTTGAGTGTGCAGAGGCGGACTCCAAGCAAGTGCAGTCGCGACTTATAGTCGCCGGAAAAATATAGTTATACCAATTCTGAAAAGTAGTGCATACCGAGAGATTTTACCCGAGCATCTGTAGGGAAACGGCACTGCCGTGTCCGGCTCTTGGGTCTGCGACTTTTAATAATTTGTATAAGATTGAGGATTGTAGCAAAACTTTTTTTGAATTGGTATTATCAAAGCGGATTTAATATTAGCAGGACTTACCAACAAAAACTGAATAGGGAGCATCCCATTTTTGCTTTCAGATCGTGGACGGTTGCATCAGAATAATATATTTGGATCGTATTGAGTGCGAGCGTCCATAGCGAACGATCCCTACCGTTCGCTATGGACGCTCGCACTCCTAAAAAACGCTTTTTACTAAATTGGGATGCTTCCAACTGAATAAACCTGGTTTTTCTACTGGGGCGGAGCGCTGTAACGATGTTTTTTTGTAGAAAAACCAGGTTTTTGCGTGTTGGACTAATTAGTAGTCATTGGTTAATAGTTACAGTCATTAATCCAAGATTTCACAAGAATGGCTAATGACTAATGACTAATGACTACTGACTACTGACTGCTAACAATATGACGATACATCTTCCTTACATTCATCTGCCAAATAGCAGAGAGCTCGAAAGCGCATCCCCACCAACTGTTCGTAAAGCGGGTTAATTTTGCACATCGCCGGAATGTGCACGATTTTGCGTCCGAATAACATGACATCTCGCTCAAACGGACACTGCGGCGGAATCATTTTGCAGACAAAGTGTGCCACTCTGGGGTCGTGAACTTCCCAGCCGTCAAGCCAGTCTTTGACTGGTTGCAGGACATTTTTGTGGTGAGGTTTAGGTAGCCGAGATGAAAGGGGTGTTCCGGCGACGGGGGCGACATTCGCATCAAAGACTATTTGGGTGCTGGGCCCCTGCGGATCGCACTTGCTGTCTTCGATGGTGTGTCGCAGAGATTCGATCGCATCGACCTTGTGACCCAAAGCTGTGCAAAACTTGTACAGTACCTCGTCTTCCGATAGCGAGTAGGTACCGTCTGCCAAGGCTACCATTACTGCTGTCCTCAAAAAATTCTCTCCGTTGGCAGTGCCTTTCCCTAACACAGCGGCTAGTTCCTCTGGGGCAATGGGTTCAAAACTGGTTTCAAAAGATACTGGATGTAGTTCATCTTGAGTTAGATTCGCAATCATTTTTTGCTCGTTTTCGTCAAAGTTGCCGTCTGCCCAAGCAATTGTCAGCAATCCGCGCAGCCAAGCGGTAATCTCTTCATTGGTGCAGGAAGATTTCGCGTTACTCATTAGCATTTCCAGTTGGATATACCAGTCAATTTGTTCGTTTACAGCGGGATAAATATTCCCCTCCCAATAATTTTTACTGCTTTTTTGTTCGATCGATGTATTTGTGGAAGGTTTGTGCTCGAAGATTGCTCCAAACGCTTGTAGTGGACGTGTTAAAAGCATATTTTTGTTTCAGGAGCGTCGCTGATTAGCGAGCTAATTTATTGGAGCATCCGATTCCTCTACAATGTCATCTGTCTGGAGGAATAGGTTTGTCTGATTCATCTTAACTCTAGTTGCACCGATCGAGATGGCGATCGAATTTTACTCAGACCCGATTGCCGTGAGCAAACCAATTTTTCGCAAGAAATAAAAGGTTTGCAAGCGTTGGATCTAATCAGACACGGGGTTTCTCACCCAGGGGCGATCGAACTTCGCTATGTTTATATCTTAATATATATTTTTGTAAATTTTTGTGTGCAGGCTGGGCAATATTAACAGCGAGCCGGCTTTAAGCTGTTGAAATAAAAATATCTGAGGAAACTATTACTGACTGTTAACGATTGTGATTGCTGTGTCCGTATCGAAAAAACTGATTTTTTTTTAACTGCGGCGGCACAAAATCCAGCGCAATTCCATTGGCGGGCGTCCGTTTGCCATAGGGAAGACATCTCGACCGGTTGCCCAACTGGGAAACCAGGGCGTCGGCGGCCAGGCTCCTTCCGGCAGGTGATGGCGTTCGTACTCAAACACCAATTCGTCGGATATTTGGACTAAGGGCAACCCTTCCATTGCAGTGGCGAGTTCTTGGGGGGTAAATAAAGTAGACCAGGAGAGTTGGGCAACTTGTCGCACGAGGGCATCTGGCTGGTAGTCGCCGACTGTTAAAAAGGTGCTGAACAGCAACAAACCTCCGGGACAGAGGGAATCGCACATTTTAGCTAAGAAAAGCCGTACTTGATCGCTGTCTCGAAAATGTGAGATGACTTCGGCGGCAACTGCCAACTGGTAGCGCGCCGGTTTCATCCGCATTAAGGGGTCGAGGACATCGCCTTCGGTAACTGTCACGGGAAGGTTTTCGGCTGTTGCAGCAGTTTTCAATTGTTCTGCAAAAGCTGGGGTTAGCTCGATCGCATCTACAGAATAGCCCAATCTCGCCAGCGGCAAGGTATTGCGGCCGGTACCAGCCCCCACGTCCAAAATCCGCACTCGATCGGGTGTGCCCAATTTAGCAGCCGTTGCCATCAATTTTGCGTCTGGATGAGAGCCGAAAAGCGGAGGTTCTCTGGTGTCTACCCAGCTTTTGTACTGTTCTCCCATTGTTGAGGTAGTAACAATCACTTTGCAGGCTAAACCGGTTTGCGGCGGCTGTACTGATTCGTATTGCAGGATCAGCATCGATGCTGTGGAGGTGCGGTAGCCTTGTTCTAACTTGGTGGCTAAAAGCTTGCTGAGTTCGTCTCTGCGTTCTTCTGGCAGGGGTCTGTCGAGAGTGCTAAATAGCTGTTCTATCGCCTTGAGATAGTGGCTTAGCATTCCCGGGACGCAGGGGAAAACTAATTCTCCGCGAGCGATTACGCGAGTATTAATTTTGTAGAGGATAGCTTGCTGGAGAATGTCGGGATTTACTACCAGCGGTAGCTGTTCGGTTTGGTCGATCGTACTTTCGGCGCCCATAGATTCCGCGAAGAGGTGATTAGTTGTTAGTTGTTAGTTGTTAGCTGTTAGTTGTTAGTTGTTAGTTGTTAGTTATTTGTTATTTGTTATTTGTTATTTGTTATAACTCACATCTTGCACCCTTTTCAAGAACAGGCAAGATGCCTGTTCCACAAAGAGGGAATTTTCTTGTGGAACAGGCATCTTGCCTGTTCATAAAAAGCTATAAGCAGCGCGTCAAACCACTTTTCGCGTAAGTATTAATTATCAAAAAAAAGCCGATTTTATAGATTTATTTTCGATAAGCCTCAAATCGACTAAGCCCAAAACCCGAGTCTGTCTAAAAATCGGAGTTCGTATTTCGATAAGCTGTAGCACATTTAAATTGTATGTTTCGCGGCGAGGTGGAAAAAGCGTCAAATCCTCTCGCCTTCTCCCCCTCTCTCCTTCCCCCCGTCAGCCATAACAGGCAATTTATATGGGTAGCAACTTAAAGCTGGGCTTAGTTGCTGCCGGTAAAAGTCACTTCGGGGAACTTTGACTGAGCTTCAGTCATCGGGCGCCGTCTGCCTTCCTCTTGCCAGTAGTTGATTACTTCTGTAGCTTGGTTGAGGACTTCGACGCGATCGTTGTCAGCAATCCAGTGTTTGGCTTCGAGTTCGTTTTTGAGTTCTTCCCACGCATCCTTGCGGGGCCAGAAAAAATAAGCTGTCAGCGGGCTAGTTCCTTTACCGACAACTTGGTCAACGGCGAGGGCAACATTCTCTTCTAGCCAGAGAACTTTTAAGATGAACTTGGACAAGCAAACCTCCAGGGTTCCGATCGAACTTGTTAAAAATTTCTACAATCGCTAAGCGTAGCACATTCTGTTCAATAATGAGTCATCAGTGATTAAAAGTTTTGTCGCGCGGCTGGGTTTCGCGCCAGAAATTGGCTTGAAATCGATAAAATTGGGGTGCTAACCGGCCCTAGCTACAAGGATGGTTAAGTTGTGAACAGAGTTATTTTAGTCTTCGACATTGACGGCGTGGTGCGGGATGTCTCCGGTTCCTACAGGCGGGCGATCGCGGATGCGGTGGAGCATTTCACGGCGGGTGCTTTTCGCCCGAATTCTCTCGATATCGACTCTCTGAAGTCTGAGGGAGTGTGGAATAATGACTGGCAAGCGTCTTTCGAGTTAGTTTGCCGTTATTTTGAGGGGATTGGGCGATCGAGAAACCAACTGGCGATCGACTATGACGAATTAGTAGCTTTTTTCCAAAGTCGCTATCGCGGGCCCGACGAGCAAAATTGGACTGGTTACATTTGTGACGAACCGCTGCTGTTAAGTCCGGCTTACCTGGAAAATTTAACAGTTGGAGGGATTGTGTGGGGCTTTTTTAGCGGCGCGATGCGGGATGAAGCTGCTTATGTTTTGTCAGGGAAACTGAGTTTAAATTCCCCCGTGTTAGTGGCGATGGAAGATGCACCGGGAAAACCCGATCCGACTGGACTTTTCTCCGCAATTGAACAGTTAGAAAACCTGCACGGTTTAGAAAAGAATTTGCCTGTAATTTACGCGGGAGATACTGTTGCCGATATTTACACGGTTGTGAAGGCGCGGGAAGTGCAACCAAACCGGATTTGGCTGGGGATGGGAATTTTGCCGCCTCACGTTTTGGATGATGCTGTGCGCTGCGAGGCTTATGCTGCGGCGCTGAAAACTGCCGGTGCTGTATGTGTTTTGAGGAATGTGGAAGAGTTGACTCCTGTACGGATTTGGGAATTAAGTAATATCAAGCCCGATTAATTGTAGCAAGGTCGGACACGGCAATGCCGTTTCCCTACCCCAAAATAATCGATCGGACTCGATGAGAGATGCAACCATCGCCCTATTAATTGTAGGGACACTCCAAAAGCCCATTGGTGTCAACTTAACGTCAAATGTAGTCAGAGACTGTTGTTTAACTATTAAATCTAGATCCCCCCTAGCCCCCCTTAAGAAGGGGGGGACAAGAGTATTTCTCAAAGTCCCCCTTCTTAAGGGGGATTTAGGGGGATATGGACTCGAATAAAAGCGATATTTCTCAAGGATTTCAGGCTTAAGTTGACACCGATGGACACTGCCGTATCCTGACTCTGGGTAATATCTTAATTATTTCAAGTTCAAGAATTTGTCTAATGCGCTGACTACAATTGGTGGCCAGCGGCGAGTTTTCGCCACCCAATCGAGGTCTTTGTAGCGGGAATCGAGGCCGACTGCGGCTACCCAATTGCTCTCAGCTTCACCGCGATTTCCGGCTTCCCAAAGACAGGCGGTGAGGGCGGCTCTCATGTCGGCAAATTGAGGGTATCTGCGGACGATGTTTTTCATGTTGCGAATTGCTTCTTTGGTTTGCCCGTTTTGATAAAGTGCGAGGGCGTGATTGGCGCGGGCAAAGGCGTATTCCGGCGCTAATTCAAAGGCTTTGCTGTAGTCGGCGATCGCTTGTTCCCATTTTCCTAAACCGGCTTTGGCGTTGCCTCGGTTGTTGTAGGCGGCTGGATCTTTGGGGTCTAATTCTAGCACGTGATTGTAGTCGGCGATCGCTTCTTCCCAGCGTCCTAAACCTTCTAATGCTGTGCCGCGATTCAAGTAGGGATCGGGGGCGATGGGAGCTAGTTCGATCGCCTTTTCGTAGTCAGCAATTGCTGGTTGTAGCTTGTTTTGGCTGACTCTAGAATTGCCTCGGTTGCTCCAAGCGGCGGCTTGTGAGGGAAATTTGTCAATGATTTGAGTCCAAAAAGTTTCAGCGGCGGGAAATTTGCCTTCGTTTGTAGCTTCAAAAGCTTTTTGAACGAGTTCTCCTAATTCCTGCTGCGGATCGGCGATATCTGTTGGTTGTACTTGTGCAGCAGCGGGCGCGATATTCCCCAACCAAACTAACCCCGTTACCATTAATACTGTAAAAAATGTGAAAAATGAGCGCATCATTGTTGTTGGCAGTTTAAACTTTACTAAACATATTATTAACCGAAATTGCGGGTGTTGGTTAGATAGTACCAGTTTCAAAAAAGGATGTGACTGCAGGCCACCTCCAAACCCTTATTTCATAAGTCATTTACTAATCTAAAATCTAAAATCTAAAATCTAAAATGGTATAAGTTAGGGGTAATTTGATGAAAAAACGCTTGCTAATTTTGGGCGGAACTGGGGATGCTGCTGAACTGGCAGCGAGAGCGTCTCAAATCGCTGAGATAGAGGTCGTATCTTCGCTAGCAGGACGCACTCAACAGCCTTTTACCCCAAAAACGGGTACGGTGCGAATAGGAGGGTTTGGTGGGGCGGCTGGGCTGGCGGCGTTTTTGCTCGATCGCCCGATCGACTTGTTAATTGATGCTACTCATCCGTTTGCGGCTCAGATTTCAGCCAATGCTGCTGTTGCTGCTGCTGAATGCAATGTGCCCTATTTGATGCTGGTGCGTCCAGCTTGGGAGATGGTGGAGGGCGATCGCTGGATTGAAGTTGCCAGCCACTCGGAGGCTGCAAGGGCTTTATTAGGGCAGTCTCAGCGGGTGTTTCTCACCATTGGCAGGCAGGAATTGGCTGCGTTTGCGGGTTTGGATGCTATTTGGTTTTTGATGCGGGCGATCGATCCTCCTGCACTAAATACTCCTGTTCCTAACGGCAAATTGTTATTAGCAAGGGGGCCTTTTACATTGGAAGACGAGCGGCAATTGCTGTTAGAATATCAGATTGATACAATTGTTAGTAAAAACAGCGGGGGCGGTGCTACTTATGCTAAAATTGCTGCCGCTAGGGAACTGGGAATTTTGGTCGTGATGGTGCAGCGGCCGCCGATTCCCGATGTCGATCGGGTTGCTGATGTGGAAGGGGCTATTTTTTGGTTGATTAAGCAGTTGAATTGAATTGAACCGCGAAGACGCGAAGGACGCGAAGGAAGAGGGAGAAGAAGATAGGTAGATAAACGCTATTTGCATGGGAATCATATTTTTCTTCGTGCAGTGCGAGCCGGACGCTCGCGAGAGATTATAATTAAGGTGCGCACTGCGCACCTTACTGAATTACTTGGATTTTTGCTGAGCATTCAAATAATTGAGATGCTTGTTCATCTGTTGTAATTGTGCTTCTAAAACAGGATACTGCGAATTGGCCAACAGCGAGTCTTTTTTATTGTTTACTGTTTGTTCTAATGGCAAAACCCGATATTTCACTTGATTGTTCAGAGTATAGCGGTGCACCCAAGTCGGAATGGTTTTGATGCTGGTAATTTCTGTAGTTTTTACTGGAAATTTCTTGCGAATATTTACTTGCAAAATTACGCCTAAGTTTGTATAATCTTTAGTCTGACCGGAAATGAAGTTTCCCATAGAATAAATTGCTACTGCTTTTCGGGTTTTTCCATGTTTCCCAGGAAACTTAAATATTTTGTAAGGTTGGACGACGTGGGGATGGCTGCCAAGAATGATGTCTGCACCCGCTTTTAATAGGTTTTCCACTAATTGTTTTTGTTGGGTGTTTGGCTGTCGCTGATATTCATCGCCAAAATGCAGGGAAATTGCGATAATATCTGCTCCTTGTTTTCTGGCTTTGGCAATATCTTTGATTATCTTTTTTTCGTTGATTAGGGAAACTAAGTAATCTTTGCCTTTGGGTATGGGAATGCCGTTTGTGCCGTAGGTGTAGGCTAGCATGGCTAGGGAAATGTTGTTTTTGGTGCTGATTAAAGTGCGTGAAGCCTCCGCGGTAGATGTGGCTGTTCCTGTGGAGGCAATTTTACGATCGCGCAAATTGGCGATCGTTCTAATTACCCCTTTTTCTCCACGGTCTAAAGCATGATTGTTCGCGGTTGTCAAGATATTAAATCCGGCTTTTTTAGCCGCATCCGCTAATTGAGCCGGTGCGTTAAATAGCGGATATCCCGTATATCCGCCCGCATCGGAGCCCGCTAAAGGTGTTTCGAGATTTCCGATGACCCAATCGCCTGTTGACAGGATACTTTTAACTGGTGCGAAGAAACTGTCAAAATTGTATGTTTTCTTTTTTGCGTCGTAGCCCGATCGCTTTTGGGTACTGTGCATCATGATGTCGCCAACAGCAATTAGTTTTGCTTCTTCGATCTCAGACTTTGGTTTGGCGGGAACAGGGGTTGCAATTGGCGATCGACTTTCTGTAGGCTGTGTGTTGGTTTGTGGCGTTTGGATGTTGCAGCCTGCGATCGAAAGCATGGCAATTACCGAAAGCAACCGACTAAAATTCATGATTTTTGAGAGTAATTTTTCGGCTTATATGGTATCATAACTAAATTAGTTACGGCTAAATAGATGAAAAAAAACTATCTAATTATTGCCTTTATTGTTTTTGTATTAATTACAAGTTTTGGTGTTTTAACTTACGCTCAAACTTCTGGCGATCGGGCTTTTGAATTTGCCTTGATTGGCGATTTGCCCTACAGTGCGGAACAGGAAGCAAAATTTCCAAGTTTGATTGCAGATATCAATAGATCGCCCGCAGCGTTTGTCGTCCACGACGGCGACATTAAAAACGGTTCCAGTGTCTGCGATGATGCAACTTTTCTCAGCCGCAAGCAGTTATTTGACAATTTTGAGATACCGTTTATTCTAGTTTATGGTGACAATGAATGGACGGATTGCCACCGTTCAAATAACGGCAGTTACGATCCAGTAGAAAGACTTGCTAAACTGCGAGAAATCTTCAGCCCGGGTAATCAAAGTTTGGGAAAGCGCACCTTAACTCTCACCCGTCAAAGCGAAAACCCGCAGTTTGCTAAATACCGCGAAAATGTCCGCTGGATTTATCATGGCATTGTATTTTTTGCGATTAATATGCCGGGAAGCAACAACAATTTGGGCCGCACTCCCGAAGCAGATGCAGAATATGCCGATCGCAATTCAGCTAACTTAGCCTGGATCGAAGAATGTTTTGCTTTAGCCAAACGCAGCAACAGCAAAGGAATTGTGTTAGTTGCACAGGCAAATCCGGGATTTGAACTCGATCCGACCGACAAAAGAAGAAGTGGCTACAACGATTTTATCGCAACTCTGGAAACAGAAACAGGCAATTTCCCAGGGCAGGTTGTATTCGTCCACGGCGATACTCACTATTTCCGCATCGATAAACCTTTACCCTATTTTACCGATGAAACTCAATTACCGAGAATGAAAAATTTTACTAGAGTTGAAACTTTTGGTTCTCCCAACGTGCATTGGTTGCGGGCTTTTTATGACCCTAAAAATCCTAATTTGTTTGAATTTAAACAGCAAATAGTTCCGCAAAATTAGGCGAGGCAACACAAATTTTATGCAAAATAGATATTTTTTGCATTACACTGAAGATAGGTAGAATTGAGGAATTTATTTATGACAATCGCAACTGAGCGCATGACCCTTGAAGAATTTCTGAAACTGCCAGAAACCAAACCTGCCAGCGAATACATTGAGGGGGAGATTATCCAAAAACCTATGCCGAAAACAAAGCACAGCCTATTGCAATTAAGAACCTGCAACGAAATTAATCAGGTGACGCAAACTCCCAAGATAGCTTATGCTTTTCCAGAGTTGCGGTGTACCTTTGGCGGTCGATCGATTGTTCCAGATATTGCGGTACTATTGTGGGAACAAATTGAATTTGATGAGAGCGGTGAACCGTTGGATGATGTGCTAATTGCACCGTATTGGGCGATCGAAATTCTCTCGCCACAACAAAGCTCAAATCGCGTAACTAAAAAAATCATTCACTGTCTGCAACATAATTGTCAGTTGGGGTGGCTAATCGATCCAGACGATCGATCAATTTTAGCGTTTTTGCCCAACCAACAACCGCAATTCTGCGAAGGTAGCGATGTCCTTCCAGTTCCCGAAATGATTCCTCTGAATATCACCGCCGAACAGGTGTTTAGCTGGTTGAGAATGCAACAATGAATCAGGGCGATCGTCTTTTTTTACATCACATCCGGTTTTAAATCTCCTTTTTTTTAAAGTCTCGCGTTGCGCGAACGCAAGGCAAGTGTAGTTGCGGTTTCAACCGCCGAACGATCGTAGGGGCGGGTTTCACCGATAATAATTGTCAATAATCGACAATATAGTAAACCCGCCCCCACCCAACGGTAAATCCCCATATAGGTTTTTCTCCTGCGATCGAAATCAAGGTTCATGTAGGTTATTGGTGGTGTGGGGGCGGGTTTATATAGATTGTTTGTACTCGTTATATATTGTCTGTAAAACCCGCCCCTACGAAATTCCCTATTGCCGCCACCTGTCAAATTGGTCTTCGGAACAGCCATTAATAAATTGATTGTTCACCCAACCGTCAAGGATTGTAAAAGTTTCATTAGGAGGATTACCCGAAAATCTGGCCGCAATTTTCACCCAATTACCTTGTCTGCTGACAGCCCTAACTCCGTCTCCCCTTTTCAATTTAGCAACAACCGGGTACTTATTGCCTGGGCCTTTGCGAATGTTAACAGCGCCGCCTTCACCTGTAATAAACGAGCATTGAGTTTGCTTTTTTAAAGCTTCTGCTTTTGCGGGAGCAAGGCTTTGCTGCTTGCCGAAAACAGGAAAGCTGTAAAGTGAGAAGCTAAAACTTGCAACGACGGCTGCAATAAAAAAGGCTTTTGATTGAGTAAAAATTAGCATTATTTCATTTCCTGGGATTGACCGAACTGAAGTCCTGACTAGGATTTTTTTGAGAAGGACTTCAGCCCTTACTACTAACTGTTATTTCACAGAGGCGAACCATTCGGTAACACCTTGGGCGATCGCCTCGGCTAATTTCTTCTGTTCTGTCGGATTCACAATCCATTCAATCTCTTCGGGATTGATCAGAAATCCCAATTCCATTAAAACAGATGGAGCAACGGCAGGACGGGTCATGGCTAAGTTGTTCCAGAATACACCATAGCTCGGACGGTTCAACTTGGCAACTAAATAATTGTGCAAAAACATTGCCAAACTGTGCGCTTGCGGGTGAAACCAGAAAGCGCCGACACCTTTAGTCTTAATGGCATCGCCGTTATCCGGCAAAGCATTGTAGTGAATTGAAATTGCGATCGCAGGTTCTTCTTTTTGAATCATTTCCACCCTCGGCGGCAAATCCAAATCGACATCTTCTACTCGCGTCATTACCACATTCGCGCCCCGATTTACCAATTCCTGTTGCACCAATTTCGACACTGTTAAAGCTACTGTTTTTTCCCTAATTCCCACTGGACTCACCGCACCTCCATCCTCCGGCCCGCCGTGTCCCGGATCGATGAGAATCTTAATTCCCGATAAGGGTTTTGCTTGCGAATTCGGCATCATGCTTGTATTCGCCGGCGGGTGTTTTAAAGACAGCACTAAAGTTGTGCCGTCGTATCTCAGCTTATAGCCCCACTGCTGGGCAGATTTGAGATTAAAAGTGTATTGTACTTGCAGCGGCGAGATTTGTTGCCATACCAAACGTGAAATTACAGGGTCATCAGAGACGCGAATAATGTCAGTTTGAGCGGTAGTATTGTACAGCGTTAAAGTGAAGGTGCGTTCTCCTTCTTGCACGGTGACTGGGACGGGTGTTTCTAAGGGGAATAAGACCTCTGTCCAGCCGGAAACTTGACGCGAGCTGGCGCTGCGAATAATCGATCGCGGAGGCACTGAATCCTGGACAATTCGGACTTCCGAGGCTTTAATCCAAGCACCGTAATCGAGTCTGAGCCATTCTCCCTCGCGCCCGATAATTGTTGCTCGCGTTCCCTTGGGCAGCGGTGTCATTCGAGAAAAATCTGTACTCGCCCCGGTTCTGGCTACACCAGGATCTGCTGTTACTTCGGCTATTTCTAAGTCGGCAGGAGAAAGAATAGAAATCTTGCCAGTACCTTGTTGGCTGATAGTTTGATCGTTCATTGTTAGCTCAAATACAGGCACTCCTAAATCAACTTTTTCAGCCTTCGGTAGGGAAGAGTTAGACTCATTGCTCCCCCTTGCCAAGGGAGCATTAGACTCATTGCCCCCCCTTAGCAAGGGGGGGTTGGGGGGGGTTTTACCGCAGCCTTGATACTGTTCGCTGCCGCCTTTTTTAATCGGGGAGTTTTCACCTAACAGTACAGATTTGTTGTCGGGTAGTTCGACTTGCGATCGCGCTTTTAAAGGAATAGTAATGCCCGCCAATTTTACCGAAACTTGAGCATTCGCAGGTGCGATCGCCCCAAAGCAAATATATTCCCCCGGCAAACTCGCCACATCGACTTTCGGCGTCAGGGAATCTTTAGCAAAAACCAATCCTACAGGGGCTTCCGGCTGATTCGACTCGCGCGTCACCTTAATTTTGACTTCCTGATTTTCGTAACGCAAGGTAAAGAGATTTTCGCCGAGTTGCAGCGGAAAAGTCGGGGCGAAATGCCCGGATGCGGTGCGCGAAATTTGGTTGCCATTTACTAACACTTGTCCCGGTGCGGGCGCTGTACCGATTAAAAAGATGCGATCTGATGTAGTTTTGTGGTTGGCGGGAGGATAAGCGAGAAACAAAGGTTGAGCGGCGACAGCTACAGAGGCGATCGCCATTATCAGCCCAAACACAACTAATCCTAAAAATTTTCTCATTCTAAATCGCAACTAATTGAGAGTCTGTTGATTATTTATACTAGAACTTACCCTAAGAAACCGGATTTCTGAGGATTAGTCGTAAGTCTTATTTACTAGACAGAGCCCATTTTATCAGGTTTGTAGTTGCAATTGAGCGATCGGCCATATAAATTCCCGCGTAAAACCATTAAGTTTTAATTAATTCAGAGGGCGTTCTCCACAGTTGCTCCAAGCGATTCGCCGGCATCGTCAAATACAAAACATCCCCCGTACTCAAAGAAAAATTCAGTAAATCCCAGCCGTGAATAGTTTGACAATTAGTTTCCACATACAGAGGCACAAAATCAGCAGACTTAGCAGCATCTTGAATGCGGTGGCCGCAGAAAGGATGTTTTGGCGTAATCAAAGTGCCCAAGCAAACCCATAGACTGTCAGCAGTCATTCCGTTGCCCAAAATTCTGCCTCCAATCGCCGCCGCCGCGAAAGCAGGAGCCGCCAATTCCGTCGGGTTCAAAACTCCTTCAAACTCAAAAACTTGCTGCACCATCAAAGCAAAATGTGGGTCTTGATTGCGGACAATAACTGATAGTTTGGGCGCTAATCCTTTAGCGCTCAAGGCAATTTCGACATTAGACATATCGCTGCTAGTTACCGCCAAAAGTGCTGCCGCTTGCTTAACATTAGCAGCTTCCAAAGTTGCGGGCAAACTGGCACTTCCCTGAATTACCGGAATTTTCATTGAGCGAGCCGTGCTCAGAAACCGGCAGTTCGGGTCTTGCTCGATCGCCACAATATCGTAACCGTTAGTGTGCAGTTCTTTAGCAATTTGGATACCGATTCCTCCGAGCCCGCAAATAATGTAATGATTGCGCTGCGGAACTCGCGCCACATCCCAATATTCGGTAAAGCGAGTTCCCAATACATAATCGTTGAGCAGTGCGTAGCAGATGCCGATGATGCCTGCTCCAACTAACATCATGACAATTGTAAATAGTTTAATGCTTTCGGGAGCTTGTTCGGCAACTTTTTCATGGCCTCCGGCTCCGGTAATCATCCCTACTGAAAAATAGAGAGAATCGACAATTGAGATATTATCGTCAACACAAATATAGGTAGCAGTAGCAACTACAATCATTGACAGCAGCGTCAGTACAACAATTACTGCTGCTTGGCTGTGCTGCTGAAATCGGCGCAGGTTAGTTAAGGTTTTGAGCAGTTTTTGAGTTAAAGTTTTTTGGGGGCTACGCACAGTTGGCTGAGTGGCAACAATTAGCCGATCGCCCTGCTGACACTGCCGATCGGCAAGCACCGCCGATACTAAATCAGTTTTGTTAGCAGCCGGGAGATAATAAATCAACATTCGCGATCGATCCTCCCACAAATCGCTCAGTTTGCGATTTTTCCAAGGATGTGTTTCATCGATATATTCTTCGTGAATCGGCCAAGTGCGATCGAACAAACGCAACTGTCCGATCGCCTGATTTCCGAGAGCCGCAAAGGCAAAAACCGGAGCCGCCAATGATGAAACGCTCATGGAAGTGTGATCGGGCAAAGTGTGGTCAATTCTGTCGCCCAAGCTAGTATTGAACAATCTGTTGATGATGCGAATCTGAGGATTGAGAATCCTCGCTTGCATCAAAATTGCCAAATTCACAGCATCATCGTCTGCTGCAATTACTAAAGTGTGAGCGTTTTGAATGCCAGCCGCCAACAAGGTAGAAGCTGCTTGCAAATTGCCGACAACCACATCAGAGGTTTCGCCGCGAATTGGGCGATCGCTAATACCAACAACAATAGCTCCTTGCTGTCTCAACAAACAAAAAATCTTGTGTCCCGTGTGCCCCAACCCGCAAACAATGATTCGAGGTTTCATAAAAAGTTATTTGCCAGCCAATTTCGGAGCTGTCCTTGTAGTTTTACTTACCATTGTTGACTCTCCTGGCTTTGCAGAATGTAGCTAAAAAGACTATCTAGGAAACTTGTGCCGCCGTGGCCTCGAAGTTTTGGAACAAGGAAAGGACAGTGCCGTGTCTCTACAGCCGCGTTCCCAAGTTTTGAAACAAGGACACAGCAGTGCGCTGTACCTACAGATATGAGGTGCAAGAACCTAATATTAATCTTTGAAAAATATCCGGGTGCGACAGCCAACCAGCAGAATCTGAATAGGTAGGGACACGACACTGCCCTGTCCCTACAACTATGACCTCCTAGATAAATTTAGCTGCCTTAGCGGCAGGAGTTATTATGAAATTGAGTGTACCCTTATTAGCATCCGCTTTAGTTTTCGCCGGTACTGTCGCCTTTGCAAGCCAAGTGCAAGCAGCTCCAGCCAACAACTCTTTGAATAACACTAAAACAACATTTCAGTGCGTTACTTCCGGTCGCAATTTTGTCACAATTGCGCGGCGCGGAAATGTCACGACAGACCCGATGATTCTGTGGAAATCTACCGAGTTCGGCCGCGAATATACACCTTGGCAGCGCTGTCAAATTGTTTCCAATAGATTGACCAAAGCTGTTGCCGAGAGTGGCGGAAGATTGAGCAACTTGCAGTTAACAACAGGAATTGTTAATAACTTGCCCGTAGTTTGTTACGTGAACGGACGGGGGCGCTGCAACTCTCAAAATCTGCTGTTCACCCTAGACAAGCGAAATGCTAAAAATCCCGGTGAAGCTTTAACGAGATTGATTAATTTTGCCCAAGACGGCAGCGGGCCAGTTACAACGTTCAGAACAGGAACTCAATCATCTGCACCGCAGTTTGTTCCCTTTGGAGATATGGTCGATCGAGCTTTTAATTCTCCAAACAATAAACCGTCAGTTCCTGTAGCAAAACCGCAGGGCGATCGGGGTATTTAATAGTCGCGCCTCTAATATCGTTCCCGGTTGCATTCAGATATAGAGGACACGGCAGTGCCGTGTCCCTACCGCGATTAATGGTAGGGACACGGCAGTGCCGTGTCCTGGCTGTGGGTAATATTAATTCCAATGCTTGCACCTGACAAATTTTGAAACTATTGTGGGGAGTAGGGGTTGGGCTTCTAGCCCGCCCCTAAATATTTATATTAAAAACACTACACTGTCACCCCTTCAATCTTCTCATCTGTTAGCTCGTACAACTCGCGCAACTGCTGCAACTTATCCGCATCCGGCAGCCAAAAACCACGCCCGTTAGCCTCCAACATTCGCCCTACAATATTGCGAAAAGCTTCAGGATTTGCCTCCCGCAACTTCTGCGCCATCTCTTCATCCAAAGCATAAGTATCAGCGGCCTGATCGTAAACCCAACCATCAGTAAAATCAGCCGTTCCGCCCCAACCAATTAACGCCGTCATCCGCTGCGAAATTTCATAAGCCCCGCCCGAACCTTGATTTGCCATCGCGTTAGCCCACTTAGGATTTAGCAACTTAGTTCGATATTCCAAGCGCAGCAAATCTTCTAAATTGCGCGGAGTTGTATCCTGAGAAAAACTTTCTACAAAACTCGTGTTAACCTTTTTGCCGCGCTGCTTTTCTGCGGCTTTCTTCAAACCGCCAGTATTCGCATAATACTCTTGAATATCAGTCAAACCGTATTCAACAGAATCAATTTCTTGAATTATGCGATCGCACCCTTGCAACAACTGAGTCAAAACCTCCGGCCTCGCCTCCCCCTTATCCTTTCTCCCGTAACTAAAAACATTGCGGCTTTCCCAAGTTTTCCCCAACTCATCCCCCGATTCCCAACTGCCATCAACAACCCTATCGTTAACCAAAGAACCAAAATCCCCAGCCGGATTAGAAAACAACCTTGCCGAATAATTCTGCACACCTTTTGCCTGCAAAATTAAAGCGTGTTTGCGAATAAAATTATCCGATTCCGGTTCATCAGCATCCGCCGCCCGCACGAACAAATCATCCAACAATTCAATAATATTCACAAAGCTATCTCGAAAAATCCCCGAAAGATTTCCCAACACATCAATCCGGGGATGACCGACATCAGCTAACGGTTTTAATTCATAGCGAACAATGCGGCCAGTCCCTTCTTTAAGAGGTTCAGCCCCCACCAATTCGAGAAGAATTCCAATAGATTCACCGCGAGTCTTAATCGCATCCAAACCCCACAGCATCACCGCCACAGTCTCAGGATAATTCCCATGTTCCTCAACGTGCTTCTCAATAATTTTCCGAGCAATTTCGCGCCCCCTTTCATAAGCAGCGGGAGAAGGCATCCGATAAGGATCTAAAGCGTGAATATTCCTGCCAGTTGGCAACACCCCAGCCCCATCCCGCAACAAATCGCCACCCGGTGCAGGCAGAATATATTCCCCATTCAAACCCCGCAAAAGATTAGTCAACTCATCCGTCGTTTGCAACAACAAATCCCGCACCAACAAACCCTCCTCAAAAACTCCACCAAACCCCTCTTTCTCTTCCTCTCTGCGCCCTCTGTGCCTCTGCGGTTCATTTTCTTCAAAAACCAGTTCTTGCACCTGTTTCTGTGATAACCTATCCCCAAAATAAGCCTCAAGATAAGAGGTCATTTCCTCAGAACTAGGCGGTTCCCCGAGAACGTGCAAACCCGAAGAAAACAAGCGACATTCCACCACCTGCAAATACTCATAAAGCTTCACCAGATAGCGATTAAAAGCATCAGGACTGAACATTCCCACAGTTTCAAAACTAAAAGCCATACCCAAC
Source organism: Microcoleus pseudofavosus SVA1_A4 (assembly GCF_036700565.1). Taxonomy (NCBI): domain Bacteria; kingdom Bacillati; phylum Cyanobacteriota; class Cyanophyceae; order Oscillatoriales; family Microcoleaceae; genus Microcoleus; species Microcoleus pseudofavosus. Next base: position 58,525 of record NZ_JAUBPE010000004.1, on the reverse strand, counting down.
TTGCGAGCCTCATCAAACGGACAATCCGCCTCCAAACCGCTATCTAAAACTTTCTTGCAAATAGCCTCTTTCAGCACATAATTTTTTGCAGTATCTTCTCGATATTCCGCAATCAAATCCCGCAAAGCCATCAATTCCTTGTACAAGCCAGCGCGGCCGTAGGGTGGCACGTTGTGAGAAATCAAAACACCGTAACCGCGCCGTTTTGCCAACATCGATTCCGAGGGATTATTGGCAGCATAGATATAAAGATTCGGCAAACTTCCCAACAGAATATCCGACCAAGAATAGCCAGTATTTCCCAGAGGAGATCCCGGCAACCATTCCACAGTGCCGTGCATTCCGAAGTGAACCACAGCATCAGCTTGATAATCATTTTGCAGCCACTTGTAAAAAGCAGCGTATTGAGGGTGAGGTGTCAAATCGCGATCGAACATTAAGCGCATCGGATCGCCAGAAATTCCCAGCGGCGGCTGCAAACCTATCCAAACATTCCCCAGTTGAATGCCACCGATTTGGAACTCGTCGCCGTCTGTCTTAATGCCCGTACCAGTTAAAGATTTCCACTGTTTTTCTATCCGACTTGTTAACAGATAGCCCAGCCATTTTTCTAAAGTTTTGACATTAACAGTCTCTTTTGTGGTACGGGCATCTTGCCCGTCAAAAGCAGTTTCATCCGCCTCTTTCACCATGCGAATTAACTCCTCACCGTCAGCCGGAATTTCTCCAAGTGTATAACCTGCTGCTTGAAGTTTGTGCAGGAAATTTAGCAGCGATTTCGGTACATTTAATAAAGCAGCCGTACCAGCCGCACCGTAACCGGGAGGAAACCCGTAGAGAATAATCGCAATTTTCCTTTCAGATGGCGGAGTTTGCCGCAGTTTCACCCAATTGTTAATTCTACTTGTCAGGCGTTTCGCGCGATCGGGCACCAGATAAATATCCTCACCCACCAAACCGCCCAGGGGAACAGGATCGATCGCGCCATCCAACTCAGGCAAAGCATACAATACCACACTTTGCAAACCCCCAATCCCCTGACGAGTCCAAGAATGGATATCCTGAATCAGCAGAGGTGCGGACACAAAATAAGGTACATTTTTAGCAGTTAAAATGCGCTTAGCAACTTCCACCTGCCTTCCACCCTCCATCGAACCAGCAGGCCCGCCAACCAAAGGAAAGCCAATAGTAGAAACAATCGCATCAACTTCCACAGCATCTTTAGAAAGCGAAAGAGTTTCAATATTGCCTTGTTTTCGCCGCGCAGTTTCATCAGCAGTCGTCATCCAATCCCGCACCGCTACATGGCCCTCAACACCATTGATAAAAATCGGCAAAGGGACAATTCCCGCAGCTTCAAAATAGCGAATTAATTGAGGAATATAAGGCTGCTTGGTGATAACGTGTTTGCGGTAAAGCAAAATTCCCACAACGGGTTTTTTATCATTTTGTCTGGAGATTCTCTGGTGCGTCGCTGGGAGATTTTCGAGTTGATTCGCAGATTCTTCATAGCGACGCACCCTACGAGATATATTTGTTGGATGACTTAAATACCAATCCCAATATTGCCGAGGCGATTCAAAATAACCGTTATAATCTGGATGCAACAAACCCATATTAGGAGTTTCCACAGGCGGCGGAATTTCTGCAACTTTCAGACCCAAATACTTTTCGGCAATAATCCAAAACATCGAGACAACATTATCCGCACCGCCCGCATTCCAGTAACCGTAAATAATCAGCCAGTTGCGTAAATCTTGCACTTTTTGCACCGGCACGTATTTCAATAACTTCGGCCCAACCTTCAAAAAACTGATATAACCAGCCAGCTTATCTTCTTCTCGCCCGTTGCTGAACTTATCCAGAATAAACTTAACAGGTTTCGGCATTCCCTTCGGCTTGTCGCCAATTTTAAAAGCGCCGATTTGAGTAAGACTCATCAATTCCAAAGCCGACTCAAAAACCAGGCGAATCGGGATATGTTGCACCCTTTCTCGCAGCCACATTACCGCATCGTAATCAAACAGCAAACTCCCGAAAAACACATCAGCATTCGAGAGGGCGGCTGCTACGGCATCGGGCTCATCTACAAGGGCGCGATCGCTAAAAACCCGCACTTCCAATCCCTGACAGCCAGAAACAGCCAACTCAGCCGCTTTGCGGTACAACTCAGCATTGAAAGATTCAAACCCTGCAATTAAGACAATGCGTTTCACAGCCCAACCTCGAAATATTTGCTTCTTTTAATGATAGACTAATTGCAGAAAATCACAGGCAAGATGCCTGTGGCACTTACAGACAGAACAAAAAAGATAATTTTCTGCTTTCTCTTACTTCGCGCCTTCGCGGTTCATTAAATATGTCTTATTAAAGTAAGAACCGATTAAAACAATCAAACCAATCCAAACACAGCAATATTTACAACAGTGAATCGAATTCCTCCCGCAATAGTTATCTTAGGTCAAAACAGCCTGCCGATCGCCAAAAAAATCTCCGCACATTTCCCCGGTTCCCAGATTTACGGTTTAATCGATCGCACTTTCGACACAGACATCAACTTTAGCAACTTCGGCGAAACATTGCGGGAATTATTTGCAACAGAAACCCCAATTATCGCCATCTGCGCCGCCGGAATAATCATCCGCACCCTCGCCCCGCTGCTGTCAAACAAACGCGCCGAACCGCCAGTTTTAGCCGTCGCAGAAGACGGAAGCGCCGTCGTACCGCTGCTGGGCGGTTTGCACGGCGTTAATGATTTGGCCAGAGAGATTGCAGCAGCCCTGGGCGTACAACCTGCAATTACCACAACCGGAGATATTCGGTTTCGCACCGCGTTGCTGAGTCCTCCCCAAGGCTATTATTTGGCGAATCCAGAGGACGCGAAAACTTTTATTTCAAATTTGCTCGCCGGGGCAAAAGTACGCCTAGAAGGTGCTGCAAGCTGGCTTTCCGAGAGCAATTTGCCGTTAGCGCAGCCCTCGGAGAGGATCGCCCCCGATGCAAAATTGACTATCCGCGTCACCGAAAAAGCAATTGTGCCAACGCCCGATTGTTTAGTTTACCATCCGCAAATTGTGGCAGTTGCACTCACAAAGCTATCGAATATTGAGCCAGAAATAGCCCTGTCTTGCGTGCAGGAATTACTGGCAAACACAAATTTAGCTGCCGCTGCAATTGCTGGATTTTTTGCCTTAAAAGATGAGATGGGAAACCCGGCAATTGAAGCAGTTTCACAATATTTTAAAGTCCCCGTCCGTTTTTTCAATCAATCGGAACTTGTCGAATTTAACTCTATTGAATTCATCGAAAATCAGGCCGCACAAATTGCCCTGACAGCAGCCGGTGCAAACAGTCAGTTAATCGAATACGATCGCCCAAACGCACTGAATTGCGCGATCGCCCTAGCCGCCGAACCTATAGATGCTAGCGCGATCGGAGTTAGCCGCGGCAAACTGGCGATCGTCGGTACCGGCCCAGGCGGCGCGTCCTGGATGTCGCCGGAAGTTAAAGAAATCCTGCGCGAAGCCACGGATTGGGTGGGTTACAAGTTCTATCTCGACTTAGCCGGAACCCTGCGGGAAGGACAACAGCGGCACGATTCCGACAACCGCGAAGAGATCGATCGCGCCCGTTTTGCCCTAGATTTAGCAGCATCCGGCAAATCTGTCGCCGTGGTTTCGTCAGGAGATCCGGGGATTTTTGCGATGGCGGCGGCGGTGTTTGAGGCGATCGACTTTGATGCCAAACCCGAATGGCAGGGCATAGATATTCGGGTAGCACCGGGCATTTCAGCCATGCAGGCAGCCGCTGCTGCGATCGGAGCACCCCTCGGACACGATTTTTGCGCGATTTCGCTTTCGGATATTCTCAAGCCTTGGGAGGTCATAGAACAGCGGATTTCCGCCGCTGCGATCGCAGATTTTGCGATCGCATTTTACAATCCAGTATCCACACAACGGAAGTGGCAATTGGGAAGGGCGATCGAGATTTTGTTGCAAAGTCGCGATGCTAAAACCCCCGTCGTACTGGGGCGAAACCTCGGCCGGCCAGGCCAATCCGTGCGCGTTTGCACCCTCGGCGAATTCCAGCCGCAAGATGCCGACATGAGAACTTTAGTGATTGTCGGTTCGAGTCAAACTCGGATTATTCCCCGCAAATATGGAGATGTTTGGGTTTACACGCCGCGCAGGTACGAAAAATAAGTAAAGCAGCAAAAACTTAGGAAACAAGATATAAACGGAGGACACGGCAGTGCCGTGTCCCTACCACGATCAATTGTAGGGACACGGCAGTGCCGTGTCCTCTATATCATTCCGGTGCAGCCGGAATTGATATGACTAATTGACTTTGACAATAAAATATTTTGAGATCTCGGCTTCCTGAAGCCGAGATTTTCTTGCTGATATCGATCGAATTTAGATATCGATTCAACCGTACTAAGGATTTCAGCTTCATTTTTGGAGATATCTAATTTACATCTCAGAAAACAAACTAAATTTATATAGCAAGAGTAAAGTCAAGGGCGATCGATGTCGGCTAAATTCCTTAATCTTGCAGTAACCTTACGGTAAAAAAAAGAGCGCCTTCACCAGGATGAGTCTTCTCTATCTGTAGATATACCGAAAAAAGATTTTTTTTGATAGCATACCTTTAAATCAAGGTTAAGGGAAGGGTTAAGAGAAGATGAAATTCCAAATTCCTCTAACTCCAGGAGCTGTAACCCAGTTTCTGCTGCGAGTGGTGACCTGTCTAGCTGTACTCTCTTTCTTAAGTCAGATGAGTCTGTACTTCTTGCCGGATTACCCGTCTAGAGACTACTTTGCAAAGGCATTCAACGTTGATGCCGAGCGGAACATTCCAACCTTATACTCATTTTTGGCATTGCTGTTTAGTTCTCTCTTGCTCGGTGCGATCGCTTATGCGAAAAATTTGGATAGTTGTCGCTACAAGCAGCACTGGAAAATTTTATCATTCATATTTTTATATCTATCTTTAGACGAAATTGGTCAATTGCACGAAAAGTTTATTGACCCGATGCGAAGCCTGCTAAATGCCACAGGATTTCTTTACTTTACTTGGATTGTGCCCTTCGGTTTTCTAGTAGCGATATTTCTATTATCCTACAGTAAGTTTCTGTTGCACCTTCCTGTATCTACAAGAAAATTGTTTGTTGCAGCAAGCGCTCTTTATATTGGAGGAGCAATCGGGATGGAAATTCCAGGGGGATACCTCGCTTCTACAACGGGGAAGGAGAATGCATCCTACGCGATCGTAACGACGATTGAAGAGTTGTTAGAAATGCTGGGTATCGTTGTATTTATCCACGCCTTGATGTCATATGTCAAGACATATTTAGGCGGGATAAGTTGGAATATTTACATACAAGGAAAAAATACACAGCCTACCGAGTATCAAAATACCGGCATAGCTGCCATTAGCGAACCAGCAAACAGAAAGCTATGAAGGTAAATCACTTGAAACCGGGTTTGATGGACGATAAAAATACTGCACTTAGGTCTTTAATCGCAATAAAAAACCCGGTTTATGTGGTTCTGCACTCTTCGGCGCACCCAATGACTAATATGTAGGCTGCTTGCTGCACTAAACGATTAATTAGGCGTGGAACAGCTTAGTTCACAGATGACATTCTCACCTTTACCAGAAAATCGCTAAGAACAACCTTTGCATTAGGATTTGATGGCAAATGACTTGTAAAACTTGCCTCTTCTAATATATTAATTAGCCGATCACGCTCTTGCTGATAAAATTCTATATCTGTATCTTCCAGCACAGATTTTTCCTCCCCAGCCAGCTTGCGATCGATCAAATCAGGAATATAAGACAATTGGAATTTCTCGTTAAGTTTCACCAAATTCGCCTCGACTTCCCCCGTTTGCATCAAGTGAATCCCAGCCAGCAACACCCGGTAAACGTACAGCAGCGGCTTAACCCGACGCGGGCGTTCTTTCTCAAACAGTTTCCATTGAGTTTTAGCAAAACCGAGATAGTGGTGGCTGTGGTGCTTGGTAATGCAGTGAGAGGCGATATTTTTTAATTCGTCGTGTTCCTTTGTAGTGTAAACTATGAGCGGCGAATACAGTTGTTCTAGCACGTAGCCGTTGCGTTTCAACAGCAACTCAAAAAATTTCTTGATGTCGTGAGTTACTAAATCTAGTTCCATTCCCTCCCGAACTTCAGAAACTTCGATTGTTTCTTCTCCAGAAATCAGTCCAATTACTTTCGGTAGCGGCAAAATGTGTACTCCCCGCAAGTCAAAGTCAGAATCTGCGGAAGGAAACCCGTATAAGTGCGAACCGCTGACAGTCGCAAACAGCAGCGGATAAGGTCGAACGGAGATAATTTGGGCTAAATCGGAAATGTATTCTGTCATTTATTCTAGTCCGTGCAGGCGGGCTTTGTTTGTATAGAAGCGATTTCAAGATCCGATTTCGATCGCACCTCTACGCGCTTCAATCAAAAACAGGTTCGCTTTCTCGTAATTAGGACGTTCTGGCAATTTAGTTGCAGCAAAAGCCCGATCGAACTCACCGTGCAAACTCAACCGCCAGCGATTCACCTCATCCCAGGATATTTCTTGGTTGCGGATAGATAAAAGTTGCGATCGATAATCCTGCACGCGAACGGGTACAAACCCCTCCTTGAGCACCGTAATTCCTGACAGCAGCAAGCGAATTAAGTGCATCGCGTGCTTCCAACGAATTTCCCCGGTATTGCGGAGGTCTTGCTCCATTTTTTTAAATTGAGACAAAACGTAGCTATTGTAAGTTTGATAAACCAATTGAGAAAGAAAGATTTCCCGAATTTCCAGCAATTCTTGTGCTACAGGAGAAACAGTTTCTACTAAAGGCGTGTACAAACATTCTAGCACATTTGGATTAGCTTTTAGTGCCAAAACTAGAAACTTTTGCAGTTCCCAATAGCATTCCTGATTTTCCTTGTTTTCCAATTGTTCTGGAATGCCGTAAAGCGACCAATGAAGTATTGCGGGCGGCAGGTAAATCCCGCGTCTGTCTGTATCAGATTGCTCGTTATCAAGACCATAAGCTCTCGAACCAACAATGCAGCGATAAATTATAGAATCATAGAGGTTATATTCTGCAAGAAAATCTCCTCCTGACTGCAATCCTTCGCTCTGAAACTGCTTGCGGATACTGAGTTCGTGCCGCCGCAGACTAACTTGTGTTCCGTCTGGGAATTTGACTAAATATGCGTGGGAATTGTCCGTAGGCGATTGAACGATGACACCTACTAATCCCGGTTTCCAAGATTGGTCGCCTGCGGGGTTTTTGACCTCTATTTTGGTGACAATTTGGGTTCCTGCGGGGATGATTAAGTTGAAATTTTGAGGAAGATTGGCATTTGCCATGAGGGAACCTCCTGCGGGGGCACGAGCTACAATGCTAGTGTAGCATATGTGTAGTATAAAAGGGGTTTTGGGCGATCGCGGATTTGGCCTTGTTGAAAATTGTCTAATTATCAAGGAGGAACACCGCCAGCGGGTTGAGGCGAAGGTGTTGGAAATTGTCGAGACTCACCCGACAATTGCAGCAATTCGCAACGGGGAAGCGGTGACGGACTTGCAACTGGTGGTGTTATAGCGTAGACTGAGGCAAGAGTTGGGTGGGTGGAACGTACAGTTAGTTGTCGGAGTTGAATATTCGCAAGGCGTTTAATTTGAAGGTAAATAGTTTATTATCGTTTCTGCGAGAGTTGTTCGAGATTGAGGCATTGCCGGATTATCAAGATGTGGTAAGGCGGAATTTTGAGGATTTTATTGCCCAACGGCAGTTTAACTCCACTCTGATTCAGTTTTTAAGGGCCGTGCAGAATGTGTTTTTGAAGAAGCGACGGTTGGAAGTTCCGGATTTGTATGAGGCACCGTTAGACAGGTTTGGGGAGGATGCTGTGGAAAGGTGGTTTACTCATAAGTGGATGAGCTGATTGAATTTGCTGAACACCTTGTGGCTTAGAAGTATAAATATCAACACCTAATTTTATAGATTGATAAGGAAAAACAGCGTTATTAATTATGGAAATGAAGGCTTTATTCCCAGGATATTACCGTTTAAGCAAAGATGAGTTTGCTGAACTTTGGCAAAAATGTGTATTTATTCTAGATACGAATTCTATTTTAAATTTATATCGTTATAATGAGGAAACTCGCACAGATTTTATTAATCTTCTCCGTAAGATAGAGAGTCGCTTGTGGATTCCTCATCAAGTTGCTCTTGAGTTCCAAGAAAATCGCACCACAGTAATCAATGAACAAAAGAATAAATTGGAAACTATAAAAACACTATTAACTAAAGAAGAATCTCAGATTAAAGGAGAACTTCGTAGATTCTCTGTAAAACATGAAGATTTTCTTTTAAAGTTAAATAAATTGTTTGATGAATTTTTAGAGGAAACCAGACTCCTTGAGAGTCAAGAATTTAAGTTAGAGGAACAAGATTATATCAGAGATATTATTGACAACCTTTTTAAAGACAAGATTGGTGAACCTCCGACTGAACAAGAGTTGAAATATATATATATAGAGGGAGAAAAAAGATACCCAATTAAATATCCTCCTGGATTCCAAGACTTAAGCAATAAGAAAAAGGAAACTGCTTATCTTTGTAATGGAATGTCTTTTAAGAGAGAATATGGGGACTTGATTCTCTGGAAAGAAATTCTCAAGGAGGTAAAGACTCGCAATTGGACACACGTTATCTTTATCACTGATGATGCGAAAGAAGACTGGTGGCGTGAGGAAAAAGGAAAAACCGTTGGTGCGCGTCCTGAATTAGTTGAAGAAATTTGTAAAGCTGGAGCATCTATCTTCTATATGTATACTCCAGATCGTTTTCTAAATTTTGCTAAAGAATATCTTGAAGTAGATATTAAAGAAGAGTCCATAAGTCAAGTTAAAAATATATCTGAATCTAAGGAAGCAGAAGAAGTAGAAAAACCATCTAATCTCACAACAGGCTCCTCGATTTTTTATCTATGCCCTAGTTGTGGCAAACAAGCTTCTTTGTTAATAACGTCTGAAAATATTGGAGGAAAATTTGCTAGTGTCTATAGGTTGAACTGTTCAAACTGTGGATATAAAAGCTTTACAGCACAACATCAATAGTCGAGAAGGAATAGCATAGTACAATTATGCTCACTGACCCAGAACTCCGATCGCCAGTTGACCCAATTTGGGATAGATTACGATCGTCTGGACTCTGGAACCCAAAGCAGGATGAGGTTTTTGATCGGCGGCGCAGGTTACAAGGGAGAGATTGCTGAAGTTAGAGCATATTAGGGGAATAAAAGTGCGGGAGTTGATGAGTTTTATAGATAAAAAATGAAAGTTATAGAAGTTATTAAAATGTTAGAAGATGATGGTTGGTCTTTAGCTAGAACAAAGGGCAGTCATCGTTAATTTAAACACCCCGAAAAGCCTGGAAGTTTCACGGTGTCAGGTAATTTAGGCGTTGAGATGCCAAGTGGTACGCTTAAAAGTGTTTGGCGACAATCTCAACTAGAGGAGGAAGATTAATGCGTTATGCTGTTGTAATTGAAAAAGGTGAAACTAGCTACGGTGCTTATGTTCCAGATTTACCGGGATGTGTAGCTGTGGCTGAAAGTTTAGAAGAGGTGAGAAATTTAATTAAAGAGGCGATCGCATTTCATATTGAAGGACTACAAGAGGATGCTTTTCCTATTCCCGAACCAGTCTCTATTTGCGAATATGTTGAAGCTTAAGAAGCTGAGGGCGGTTGAAACCGCGGCTACACAAAATTTCGTCCCAGCAGAGGGGGACTAAGAAATAAGAGGAATCAGAAAATAATTTAGATGGGCAATACTGGATTTGAACCAGTGACCCCTTCCGTGTGAAGGAAGTGCGCTACCACTGTGCTAATTGCCCGCAGATAATTAATATACCATACTAACTTCAGATTCGCAACTAAATTTTTCCTAAAAATTCAGCATCTTGTTTCCGAGTTAAACTCGACACAATGCCCATAAGACAGGCATTTGTCGAGCCTGACATCAATCAACCACCCACCAACCCGCCGAGGGGCCGACAAATCGCACTACAATCCACCAAGCCACCAAAAGGCTAATCCCCATCCAGCTTCCGCGACTTGTCCACTTCACAAAATCTTGGCTTTGGGTTTTCGTGATTGGCAGCCAGGGAAGGATGCGTTCTTCTTTACCGTATTCGTCGCCGATCGACTCTTTGCGACGCTTAGCTTCACCCATAATCTTTGTCTGCTAAATTAGATTTCAACTCAATACCTAACCAAATTATAGGCCAACAGGTGATCTCAAGCCTGCGTCAACCAAGTCGTATCCAAATAATCAATCCTCGCAAAAGGACTCAAAGCCGCTAAAACCTGCTGTCCGTAACTGCGGTGAATCACCCTGCTGTCGAAAATCGCCACTACCCCTTGACGTTCTCGCACCGGCGCGATCGCCCGCTGCAACTCATTCAGCGCCGCCGGCAGCAAATACAACCGAAACCAATCCCTGCGCTGCTCCTTATAATAAGCCACACGCGCCGTCACCAAAGGATTTTCCAAAGAAGGCAATGGCAAAGTTGCGATCGCCAGCAAGTGAGGTGCCCTCAATTCCCCCTGATGTTCCCGCCAAAACTCCCACCCAGTCACCAAAATCGCATTCTCGCCCACATCGGTTTTTTCTACCCGCACCCGAGAACCGAACTCAGAAGCCAAAATCGCCGCCAGCCGAGCCTTCAGCGGTACATCACCAACTATCAGCACCGTTAAACCCGCCACCGACGCGCTCATCAACAGCAAAGTCCGAATTTCTTCAATTAAAACACCCTGAAATTCCGGCGTATTTGGCAGCGGCAGCCAGTTGGGAATGTACAGTTGAATTAATTCGCTTTGTCGATCGGGCGAAAACTTAACGCTCGTCAACTCTGGCAGTCCCATCATTTGCCGGAAGAGCGGAGCCTTCGGTTCCACATCCACCGCCCCCCCAATCAACACCACAGGCTGACAATCCCAAATTTTGCTCAAAACCTCAGCCACCTGCACCGGCGCGCAGAACAGAGAAAATGAGCCAGCCTCCCGATTAATTTGCGCCCACCGCAGTCTGCCGTTTGCTTCCCACCGCTGCCAAAAATTCCTCCAAGCAGCCGGAATCAGCGAGTTTGGCTCGATCCTTTCAAACAGCCCCTTCAAAATATTTTGCTCTGCGGTTTCCAGCAAATAGCACTCGTCAGGCTTAGCCGGATGCTGAAAGAAAGCCCGCGTTAGCATTACCCGCCCTTGGAGGATTGCATCGGCTTCCAAAGGCTGAGATTGCATTAAATCATTCCAGTCAGCCGGTTGCAAACCCGCCGTCAATTGCTGGCGCGTCCAAACTTCCAAGTCATCCACACCGTCGATAATTGTCGGAATATTGCCCTGAAGTGGCGAATCCACCGCCAAGCGAGCCGCCAGCCAAGACTGCGGATCTGCTAGCATCAATCCTCGTCCCGTGGCACGATCGGAATAACTCTCGATCGGCCGATCAGTTTGCAGCCACTCTTGCAAGCGCGGAATTTCCACCGCCTGCAAATGTTCTAGCAGCGGTGCCGGCGCCACTACAATCACAGGCTCCGGCCACATCAAAATCGGCATCAAATAGCTGACTCGATACCGCTGTCGGTAAGCTCCAGCGGGAAGCCCCGTTTGGATCAGAGCGCTGCGCCCCAAGCGCAAAGCCCGCGCCACGAGCCGCGCCATCGTTAAATGGTGGGGCCAGTGCGGCTCGGAGTTCGATCGCAGGAAACGGAGCAGCGAATTGTGGACTTCTACCTCAATCAATCGATTGTACTGTTGACATTCCTCAATCAACATAATCAAAACTGGCGATAAAATCAACTACTTTTTGACCTACAGGCAAACTGAATTTACTCTCCTGATTATTTGCACCTCGCTTACCAAACTTCGGGTGAGACTGCACGGTCAAAATCTCCTGCCCCGAACTAATTAAAATAGTTTGGGTAGGTGACTGAAAAAACTGTGTTTGCCGATCGGCATTTAGTGCTGTTTGCAGCTTTTTTTTCACCTCATTTAAATTATCCATCGCTGCATTCAATGCTTTATACAACTGCACTATCCGTTTTTTTTCCAAATCTTGACTTTCGATAATTTTGCTGACCGTCACAATATTTTTCTGAGTTTCTAAGGCGTCATTAAAAGGAAGAATCCCTAAAAAAGCTGCTGGCAATAAATGCTCGTCGCTATCAAATCTAAAAGTGAGAGTTGTTCGGCGGTAGCCGACTTCAATATTGGGAGGACAGCTCATTGCCCCGTAATGCCGAGCTATTTCGCTGTAAGCTGTTGCTAAAGTGCTGTTTGCTGAGTAATCTAAAAGTGCGTCAACCACAATTCGCACCAACCCGGGCGTGTGATTTAAAAATCTTCTCGCTTCTGAAGGCGAATTAAATTGTTGAATCTGAGTGCCATCGCCTGCGCGGCTGATGTCAACCCACTGGCAAGTAATATCATCTGCGATGATGCCAAACCGGGGAACCAAATACAGTTTTGCCCCTGTTAAAGTTGCCCCCTTCAAATCAGCGCCCACCCAATCTGCGTTAATCAAATTGGTTTCTGTCAAATCAGCGTGAACCAAACTAGCATTTGCTAAATTAGTATTTCTTAAATCTGCTCCGTTGAGGTTAGCTCCGCTGAATTTAGCATCGCTCAGATCGGCGCCGTTGAGGTTAGCTCCGCTTAAATCGGCCCATTTGAGGTTAGCTCCGCTCAAATCTGCACCGCACAGATTTACTTGCTGCAAAGAAGCTTGTCTCATATCGGCATTGCTCAAATTGACGCCGTTAAGTTCTGCTTTCGTCAAATCCGCGCCGTGCAAGTTAGCTTCAGTAAAGTTAGCTGATGAAGCCGAAGCACCTCTGAGATTTGCACCGGAAAGATTAGCACCGCACAGGTTAGCTTGCGTCAGTTTTACCTCTCTTAAATCTGCTTCAGTCAGGTTAGCGCCGCTGAAGTTAGTTTTACTGAGTTCGCAGCGGACTAATTCGCTTCTAATCAGGGATGCTCCGATTAATTGAGCTGCACTTAAGTCGGCTCTCACTAAGTTTGCTACGTTGAGAGTAGCCCCGTTTAAGATTGCCCCCGAGAGATTGGTGCTGCTGAGTCTAGCCACATTCAGGTTAGCTTCGCTGAGGTCAGCTTCGCTCAAGTTAGCGCCGCTGATGTTGGTGATAAATAAGCTAGCCCCCCTTAAAATTGATTGGCTGAGGTTGATGCGGCTGAGATTAGCTTCATTCAGGTTGATTCCTGTGAAATTTCTGTCGCCTTCTGTGTATCTTTTGACGAGGGCAAATCGTTTGAGAAGTTCTTCAGCTTCCATTGTTTTTACCTGAATGACAGGGCTCGCGGCTAACTTTTCTGTGGCATGAATAGAAATTATCTCAAATTAATTTATAGTATTTACTCACCGAGCTGATAAAAGCTTTTGACAAACTCAACTACCGTATTTAGCGGCGGGGTTGTGAATCTTTGGGCTTTAATTGCCGGCCCGATCGAGGTTTTGTTGACTTCCGGCAAATTTGTCAAGTTTCTGCCAAAGTCGGGGTGATAGTGAACCATCAAACTTTCGGTGCTGGAGTTAGCCAGTACAGTTTGGGTAGGCGATTGGAAAAAACTCGATACCGGTTCGCGATCGAGGCGAATTGGCTGAATTTTCATTTCCCCTATTTTTCTAATTGTTTTGGTCAGGGTCACGTTCAATTGCACTACCAGATTTGAGACTCGGACGCCCAGGTTATTGCCGCTTTGTGGTTGAATCATCTTGATCAGAGTAATGAGATTTTTCTGAGTAAATGCCGCGTCGCTAAAGGGAATAATGGCAACGAAAGCTGTGAGAAATAGTTGCTCGTCCTGGTCTATTCTAAATGAAATGATTGTGCGGCGCGAATTAACTTCTATGCTGGGAGGATTGCTCAAACCCGAGTATTGACGGGCAATTTGGCGGTAGGTAGCCGCGAGGACAAAGTTAGCGTCGGGGTCTAGGGGTCGATCGACAATAATTTGAACTGTCGGCGGTGTAGCATTAAAAAACCGTTGAGATTCTTCTGGGGTAAAGCGCTGAATGTGGCTGCGATCGCCGTTGGGACTCATGTCAACCCAATCGCAGGTAATATCATCTGCTTTCAGACCGAACCTGGACACCGCGTAAATTTTTGCCCCCGTCAGGGCCGCCCCCGTCAAATCTGCGCCTACCCAATCAGCATGAATCAAATTCGCTTGAGTCAAATCCGCGTGTACCAGAGTAGCGTTCAACAAATTGACATTGCTCAAATTTGCCCCGTACAAGTTGGCCCCGCTCAATCTCGCTTCGTCGAGGTCAGCGCCTGTCAGGTTCGCCCCGCTGAGGTCAGCCCACCGGAGATTAGCGCCTCGCAAGTCAGCGCCGCTGAGGTTGGCCTGAGACAGATTAGCTTGTCTGAGTTCGGCATTGCAGAGGTTGACTCCTCGCAAGTCTGCCCTGCTGAGGTCGGCTCTGTGCAAGTTTGCCCGTTCCAAGTTGGCCGCTGTCAGGGAAGCGCCTCGGAGGTGAGCCCCGCTGAGGTCGGCTTGCTCTAGATTGGCTTCTCTGAGGGTTGCTTCTCTCAAATCTGCTTCGCTGAGGTTTGCACCGCTTAAGTTTGCACCGCTGAGGTCGGCTCGGATCAGTTCGGATCTGATCAGTGTGGCTTCGACGAGTTGGGCTTCGCTGAGGTCGGCTCGAATCAAGTTAGCGACGTTGAGGATAGCGCCGCTGAGGTTGGCTTTGTTGAGATTGGCACCGCTGAGTCTAGCAACATTGAGTTTGGCTTTTCTCATGTTGGCGTTAGACAGATTGGTGCCGCTCATGTTGGTGAGGCTCAAAATTGCCTCGCTAAAATTAGCCCCGCTGAGATCGATCCTGCTGAGATTTGCCTCGCAAAGCAGGATGGCAGTAAAATCTCTTTCTCCTGCTGCGTATTTGGCGATGAGTTCTTCGGCGTCCATGCTTTTCATTTTCCCTGATGTGTTAGCTAAAACAAAGCTTTGTTGTGCCAACCTTTAAAATAGAATAAGCATTTTTTGTAACTTGATGCAATATGCCTAGACATCTATATTGTGGAAGCCTTTTATAAAATCCAAAATGGTAGTGATATTAGCTTGACCCAATTTTGTGCTTTCGACTAACTTGCCGGAGGTTGAGTTGTTCGGGTCGTATTTTTTAATCAGCCGCTTGCCGAAGGCTGGATGGTGATATACACTGAGTCTTTGGTCGCGGGAATTAATTAAGATCATCTGTGTAGGAATTTGAAAGAAATTGATGCTTTCGCCGATTTTTGGAAAAGAACTTGAAATTTTGATTTGGTCTACTTTGCTAATAGCTTGATTGAGAGCTTTGCTGCATAATTGGACGTGTTTGGATTCTTTGACGTTAAGTTTGCCTGCATCGTGAGATTGAATCATTTTCATCAAAGCGATCAGGTTTTTTTGAGTTGTGGCGGCGTCGTTAAAAGGAATGATGGCAACGTAAGCGGTGGCAAATAATTTATCGTCGCTGTCCATTTTAAAGGCGAGTACGGTGCGCCTGGAGCTGACTTCGATCGTGGGCGGCTGACTTAAACTCGGGTATTGTTGGGCAATTTGGTAATAAGTTGCAGCTAGGGCAAAATGAGCGCCTTGGTCTAAGGGCGAGTCAATCACAATCCTAACTGTGGGCAAGGACGAGTGAAAAAATTCTTGGGTTCCTCCAGAGTTTAACCAGTAAATTTGGCTGTGGTCGCCGTTGGGGCTGAGGTCAACCCACTTGCACGTCATGCCTTCGGTTTTGATTCCGAGCCGCGAAACTGCGTGGAGTTTTGCTCCGGTTAAGGTGGCTCCGGTTAAGTCGGCTCCAATCCAGTCGGCGCGAATGAGATAGGCATTTGACAGGTCGGCGTGAACTAAACTGGCATTGAGCAAGTTGGCGTGGCAGAGGTCGGCTCGGCTGAGGTCGGCGCCGCTCAATTTGGCTTCGCTGAGGTCTGCCCAGCGCAGGTTGCAGCCGCTGAGGATGGCCCAGCGCAAATTGACGCCGCTGAGGTCGGCTCCGCTGAGTATGGCTTGAGTGAGGTTGGCTTGTCGGAGTTCTGTGCCTCGCAAGTCTGCGCCGCTGAGGTCGGCTCGGCTGAGGTCGGCGCCTTGCAGGTTGGCTTGTTCGAGGTTGGCTTCTGTCAAGGACGCGCCGCTGAGGTGAGCGCCTCGAAGGTTGGCTTGAGCAAGGTTGGCTCCTCGGAGGGTGGCTTCGGTGAGGGTTGCTCCGCTGAGGTTTGCTCCGCTGAGGTTTGCTCCGCTGAGCTCGGCTCTAATTAGCTCGGCTCTGATCAGTTTTGCTCCTGTGAGTGTGGCTCTTTTGAGGTCAACTCGCACTAGGTAGGCGACGTTGAGGTCGGCGTCGGTGAGGTCGGCGCCGCCGAGATGGGCGCCGCTAAGTCTGGCGATGTTGAGTTTGGCACCGGTGAGGTTGGCACCGGTGAGGTTGGCTCCGCTCAGGTTTGCTACACTCAGATTCGCACCCTTGAGGTTGGCTCCGCTCAAGTTGACGCCGCTGAGGTTGGCCTCAGTCAGGTTGATTCCGGCAAAGTTTCTTTCTCCGGCGGCATATTTTTTCAGGAGTTCCTCGACTGTCATGGGGGCGGCACCGTATCAAATATCCCCATTTTATTGCTATGAATATCGGTATTGTAGGACTTGGTTTAATTGGCGGCTCGATCGGGCTGGATTTGCGATCGCGCGGGTTTGATGTTTTTGGGGTTTCGAGTCGGCAGGAGACTTGCGATCGGGCGCAAGCTCGCGGTGTTGTCGCTGAAGCCAGCATACACCTTTCTCTGATGGCAGCAGCCGATGTGGTTTTTATTTGCACGCCGCTTAAGTCGATCGAGCCGATCGTCCGAGATTTGGTGCCCTATCTTTCCCCTGATACTATTGTAACGGATGTCGGTTCCGTAAAAACACCCATAGTGCAGGCGGTGTCTTCTCTGTGGCCGAATTTTGTGGGGGGACACCCGATGGCGGGGACTGCTGAGAGCGGGATTGAGGCGGCGGTAAGGGATTTGTTTGTGGGCCGGCCTTATGTGGTGACGCCGCAGGCTCAAACGCCGGCGGCTGCGGTGGATAAGGTTGAGGAAATTGCACGATCGCTGGGTGCTAAAGTTTACCGATGCGGGCCGGAAGAGCACGATCGAGCTGTGGCTTGGATTTCTCATTTGCCGCTCATGGCGAGCGCGACGCTGGTTGCTGCCTGCGATCTTGAGGGCGATCGGGATATTGTTAATTTAGCTCAACATTTGGCGAGTTCGGGTTTTCGGGACACGAGCCGCGTTGGCGGCGGCAATCCCGAGCTGGGAGTGATGGTGGCAAAGTACAATCGAGAGGAATTGTTGCGATCGCTCTCTATTTACCGCGACAGTCTCGACGAGTTCATCAGCGATATCGAAGCCGAAAATTGGCAAGGTCTCGAACACAAGCTGAAGCTGACTCAAGAAGCGAGACAGAATTACAACTTGTAAGCCAAAAATTGCTTAAAACTGTCCCCGTCTCGATTATGATTTGTGGACGCCTATATATTGAGTTTCAATGTACACTTATTCTCGACTCAAGCGAGTTTTACTGGGTGAATCTCTCCCCACTAGCGCATCTATTCACGAACGGCTGAGCAACGCTACAGGACTAGCTGTTCTTGCTTCCGATGCGCTTTCGTCTGTTGCCTACGCTACTCAAGAAACTCTGCTGGTACTGTTACTAGCGGGGAGTAGCAGTTTGAGTTTATCGCTGCCTATTTCTGGAATTATTATTTTACTGTTGGCGATCGTGGCGCTGTCTTACCGACAGACAATTAAAGCGTATCCCAACGGTGGCGGCGCTTACATTGTGGCGCGAGAAAATTTGGGTATTTATCCGGGTTTGATCGCGGCAGCTTCGCTGATGATTGACTATATCCTCACGGTAACTGTGAGTATTTCTGCTGGCGTTGCGGCCTTGACTTCCGCAGTTCCCTCGCTGCTGCCCTATACCGTTGAACTGTGCTTAGTTTGTATTGTCCTGATCATGTTTGCCAATCTCAGGGGACTGCGGGAATCTGGCAAGATATTTATGGTTCCCACCTATGCGTTTATCGTGGGCATTTTTATCTTGATTGGCTGCGGTTTGTACCAACAGGCAACAGGTCAAATTTTGCCGGCATTAGAAAATATTCCAGCTAAGGAACCTTTGGGATTGTTTCTGATCGCGCGCGCCTTTGCGGCGGGCTGTACTGCCCTGACTGGAGTTGAAGCCATATCGGACGGAGTGTTGGCTTTTAAGCCTCCTGAATGGAAGAATGCGCGCCTAACTTTAACTTATTTGGGAGTAATTCTGGGATTTATGTTTTTGGGCATTAGTTACTTAGCCCATATTTATCAGGTGATTCCTAGAGAAAACGAAACGCTCCTTTCTGTGTTAGGAAAAGATATTTTTGGAGTCGGAATATTTTATTACTATTTGCAGGCAGCAACTCTGTTGATTTTGCTGTTGGCTGCGAATACGAGTTACGCGGATTTTCCGCGACTTTGTTATTTTTTGGCGCGGGACGGGTTTTTGCCTAGGCAGTTGTCGCTGTTGGGCGATCGACTGGTTTATTCTAATGGCATTAATCTGCTCAGCCTCTGCGCTGCTCTTTTAATTATCATCTTCCGAGGTGATACGACCGCAGTAATTCCGCTGTATGCGGTTGGGGTTTTCACTTCTTTTACTCTCTCCCAATCGGGAATGGTAATTCACTGGTTCAAAGAGCGAGGTAAAGGTTGGCAAGCTAGTGCTGCGATGAACGGTATCGGTGCAGTGGCAACCACGCTAGTTTTGAGTGTAATTGTCGCCACAAAATTCCTTTTGGGAGCTTGGGTTGTCGTAGTCACTATTCCGATCGTAGTCAGTCTGTTTTTAGCCATTAACCGGCACTATCGGTATGTAGCGGCTCGCTTGAGCATTCAAGGAATAGCACCTATATCTTATCCTCTCAGACCTAAAGTTAAGGTGGTGAAACATCCGGTAGTGGTGTTAGTCGGGCAGTTACACCGGGGAACTTTTGATGCCCTCGATTACGCTCGTTTAATTGCTGATGAAGTTGTAGCAGTTCACGTCGATATTGGTTTGACCGATAGAGCAAAATTACAAGCGGCTTGGCAAGATTTGCAATCTGACATTCCTTTGGAAATTCTGGAATCGCCTTACCGTTCAGTCGGTGAGGCTTTGACTCACTTTTTGGCTTTGTTTGAAGAGCAGCGGCCTGGAGTATTTTTAACGCTGATAATTCCGGCTTTTGTGACGCGAAATTGGTGGGAGGGACTGCTGCACAATCAAACTGCTTTCTTTTTGAAGGCGGCTTTACTGGCTAAAAAAAGTCGGGTTGTGACAACAGTTAGATATTATCTGTAAACTATGAAAACAGGAATTATTTAGGAGACGCTGGGCAAAGAAACCGGGTTTCTGACCAAAATTTTTGCTTGGCTGCGAAGTATTTAGGCAGAAACCCGGTTTCTAATACTCGCTGGCGGTTGACAGATCAAAAATGATGTGCCAGGATCGACATAGGTAGAAAAGTTGCCTTCAACTTGTCTCTGAAAAGATTGCGGCTGCTGAACCAAAGTCTTTTAACAACTACAAAATCTCTTCAATTTGTGGGGGTTGCACTGCAACCCGCAACAGACTACTTATGCAGCAGCCAAAAAACTTGAACAGGCTTTTGCGAGCTTTGTCTCGGCAAGGTCTTGATGTGAGTTACAACAACAAAGTTTACTCGATTTGTCTCAATAGTTCTCTGAAAGAACACTGGCAAGATGCCAATTCTACAACAGAAAACAGTGAAAATGTTTTTGCTACAAGAGAAAACTGGCAAGATCCTAGTTTCACAACAGCAGAAGTTTTGCTCCCAGAGGGTTTTCCTGTGGAAGCAAAGGCGCTTAAACAGTTGGCAAATTTGGCGAATGTTCGGCATCCTCAAGGCGGTTGCGTTTGTCGCGCCTGCGCTACTCCTGACTTCCATCCGGGGGATTCGGGGGTGGCGATCGGCTCGATCGTCCAAACAGCAGGAATGGTGATTCCGGCGGCTACCGGTTCCGATATCAACTGCGGGATGCGGTTGCACGTTGCGGATTTGTCGATCGAACAATTCCTCAGTCAGCGCGATCGCTTTGTAGAATTACTCAAAGGCGATTTTTTCTTCGGTACTCGCGATGTCAGCATGACTGCAAAAACTGCTCGCGCGATGTTCCAACACGGGATTCCCGGATGGCTGGATGCAATGCTGGATAAGGCAACTGGGAGTGTGGCAAATTCGGATTTCGAGCAGTTGGCGACAGAGTGCGATCGTACTTTTCTCGGCGGTTCCATGAATGGCGATGTCAAATGGGCTCCCGAAGAATTAGTCCCAAACGACGGCTTAGTCAGGGATGGCGGCTTAGCTACCATCGGCGGCGGCAATCACTTTGTCGAAATTCAAGTGGTTGAGGAAGTTGTCGATCGAGCTACGGCTTATGCTTGGGGAGTTCGATCGGGACAAATCGCTTTCATGGTTCACTCGGGTTCGCGGAATGTCGGCAAATACATCGGCGGAATGTGGCGCGATCGAACCCGCGAAGCCTGGCCGAAAACCCTGAAACATCCTGAATCCGGGCTTTTTCCGCTGTCTGTCGCAGCAAATCCCGAACTTGTGAACAGCTACCTGCAAGCGGAAGCAACCGCCGCTAACTACGGTTTTATCAACCGTTTGCTGCTAGCAGAACTTCTGCGCTGGCGTTTGCGGCAAGTTTTCGGCGATGTCGAAGCTCCCTTGGTATACGATGTGCCTCACAATATTACCTTAGCTGAAGGTGCCGGCTGGGTGACTCGCAAAGGCGCTTGTCCCGCACATTCCGGTCAGCCTGTAATTGTACCGGGTTCGATGGGCGCGCCGTCTTATTTGCTGGTTGGGAAGGGCAACGATCGATTTTTGCGATCGGCTTCTCACGGTGCAGGAAGGGCGCGATCGCGCTTCGATATGAGTCGCAAAGGTGTTGACAAAACTGACTCCGCTTTGGGATTAACCGGCGTAGATTGCATTACCTGGCGCGAAGAACGCAGAATCGAAGAAGCACCTGCCGCTTACAAGCCAATTCAACCAGTAATTGACGTTCAGGTTGAGGCGCAAATAGTTGGTGTAGTCGCTAAAATGAATCCAGTGTTAACGTTTAAAGCGTAGCCTGGGGCTATTTCTCCGTTTTCAATAACTGGTGTCTAAACCAGGCGGAAAGCCCGTTCTCAAAGACAATTTCTTAGTTGTGGAACGGGCATCTTGCCCGTTCGGAACAGGCGAAAAGCCCGTTCTCAAAGACAATTTCTTAGTTGTGGAACGGGCATCTTGCCCGTTTCTAAAGCTGTGAGAATAAGTGCAAAATCTAAAAATTGCCCAATTACCCCCAATCCTCAATTGTCACCACATCAATCAAAACCTGTCCATCCCCTAAAGCGGCTGCTGAAGTACGGCCGCCGCTACCGCCTGAAAGCTTGGCTGGCAAGTATCTGTTCGCTGCTGAATAAATTCTTCGATTTAGCACCACCAGCATTAATCGGTATTGCCGTTGATGTGGTGGTGAAACAGCAAGATTCTATCCTCGCTCAGTGGGGCATCAAAGATGTTTTTTGGCAACTGGCAATTATCACTCTTTTGAGCGCGATTGTTTGGACGTTGGAATCTGTTTTTGAATATGCCTATGATTATTTGTGGCGCAATTTGGCTCAGGATATCGAACACGATTTGCGTCTGGAAGCTTACAGCCATTTGCAGGAATTAGAATTAGCTTATTTTGAAGAACGCAGCACGGGCGGTTTGATTTCTATTCTCAACGATGATATCAATCAACTCGAACGTTTTTTGGACGACGGCGCTAATGAGGTGATTCAGGTAATTACAACGGTTATTGTGATTGGCGCGGCTTTTTTTGCCGCATCTCCTGGTGTTGCTGGGCTGTCAATGCTGCCGATACCTTTTATTATTTGGGGCTCGATCGCCTTTCAAAATCGCCTCGCTCCTCGCTATGCTGACGTGCGGGAAAAGGTGAGTTTTCTGAACGGGCAACTGTCGAATAATTTGATGGGAATTACTACTATTAAAAGTTTTACTTCCGAAGATCATGAAATTCAGCGCATCGAAACACAAAGCCAAGCTTACCGCCAAAGCAACCGACGGGCGATCGCACTTTCGGCTGCTTTTATTCCGCTGATTCGGGTTGTGATTTTCTTGGGTTTTATTGCAACACTATTTCTGGGCGGTTTGGAGGTAGTGGCGGGCCGGTTGTCTGTGGGAACTTACAGCGTTTTGGTATTTTTGACCCAGCGGTTGCTGTGGCCGCTGACTCGCCTGGGAGATACTCTGGATCAATACCAGCGCGCAATGGCTTCTACTAATCGGGTGATGAATTTGTTGGATACTCCGATCGCAATTCGCACGGGTGATATTCGGCGGCCGGTTAGTTCTATTAAGGGTGAGCTAGAATTTAAAAATGTTACCTTTTCTTACAATCAAAGAAAACCCATATTGCAGTATTTTTCCCTGACTCTGCCGGCTGGAAAAACTACTGCGATTGTTGGCGCTACTGGTTCGGGAAAAAGTACGCTGGTGAAACTCATCTTGAGGCTGTACGAGGTACAGTACGGCAATATTTATCTCGACGGAATAGAATTAAATAACCTGAATTTAAAAGATTTACGGAGAGCGATCGGATTGGTGAGTCAAGATGTGTTTTTGTTTCACGGTACGGTGGCAGAAAATATTGCTTACGGCAGTTTTGAGGCAAGCAATCGAGAGATAGTAAATGCTGCTAAAATTGCGGAGGCTCACGAGTTTATTTCGCAATTGCCCGACGGTTACAACACTATTGTAGGGGAACGCGGTCAAAAATTGTCGGGGGGACAGCGGCAGCGAATTGCAATTGCGAGGGCTGTTTTGAAGAATCCGCCGATTTTGATCCTTGACGAAGCTACTTCAGCGGTGGATAACGAGACGGAGGCGGCAATTCAGCGATCGCTCGAACGAATTACCAAGAATCGCACTACAATTGCGATCGCCCACCGTCTTTCTACTGTCCGCAATGCCGATTGCATTTGTGTGATGGATGAGGGGATAGTGGTAGAATCGGGGCAGCACGAACAACTTATCGAACAGGACGGAGTTTATGCGGCGCTCTGGCGCGTGCAATCTGGTATAAGATAGAAACGCAGCGGTTTTGGGTAATTGGGAATTGGTAATTAGTAATTGCTAATATCATGTCTGGTCGCATCATAACTATATCGGTGGGGCGGGTTTATGAGATAATTAGTTTGACACGTAGATTGTTGGTAAAACCCGCCCTTACGAGATCGAAAATTATCCGATCGCGAATCAACCAGACACGATATAGTTGGTAATTTGACTCCTAACTAATGACAACTGCCAACGGACAACTGACTGCTGACTGTAAAATATTAGTTTATACAAACAAGAAGAGAAAATGTTTCTATTTGATAGCCCTGAGTCCAAACGCAACGAAAATAGCTGGAGCCGCAAGTTAGATAAATTTGTGAAAGCTAATCAACATGAATTGGCCGCTTTGGCTTGGGGACTATTTCTGGAAAGGGGAGAGGAAAGCGAGGAGATTTTAGCAATTGATATTGCAGAAACAGCGCGTTTTGTGTATTGTAAGAAAGAGGCGGTTGAAGAGTTGAACCGTCAAGTAAAAAGCCATATTCAGGAAGTTGTAGGTGTGTTGAACGCTCACAAACCTGAGAAAGAAGTGGCGATTTTGGCGATCGGCGAAGGTCAAATCAAGTTGATTCTTTTTGAACCTAAGCCTGAACCTCCTGTTTGTTTTGAGGAAGCTGCGACGGATGTTGATACATTGCTGGCTAGGCTGGAACAGCAGATGGCCGAATACATGAAAGGATAAGTTTATGGGCGGGGTGGGTTTACGAGATAGTTAGTTTTCAACAATTATGGTTGGGAACACCCGCTCCGCAGAGCGCGCAAATTATACAATAATTAATCAAAGCGAACAAATTATCTGCTAGGTCGTTTTCAACAATTTCCCCTAAACTTTCCGGCGACCCAAAATCACTTTGTAATAACTACAAGAACCTGCTATCGGCTCCAAAATAAACCCCATTAACAGACCAGCAATCGAGTTTCTGACTAAATATTTGGGCAGTAAAAAAGCGATGACCTTAGCTCGCCAATAGGAGTGTAGGAAATTGAGAGATAGTTTTTTTAACCTCCCAAGGGTTGGTAGAATAGCAAAAGATAAATCTTCGCTTTTTTCTACATTAAAACCTGCGGAATTTGCGAGAGCGAGCCAATTCTCGATTTCAGCAAAGCCATGCTGCACTGCCATGCTAGCTTCTGTTAAACAGGTAGCCATTTGCAAGTCTCTATCAAATGTTGCGAGTGGGGCTTTGCGATAACCATCAAACACAATCAGTTGACCGCCCGGACGCAAGATTCGGAAAATTTCTGCTAGAGGTTTTTGGGGTTGTTTGGCATGGCACAAGCACTCGAAAGCAAACACAATATCAAATGATTCATCGGGAAAATCTAGTTTGTTAAAATCCCCGATTTTAAAGGATAAATTATTAATTTTAGTGTTTTTTTGCGTGGCAATTTTAATATGCAATGGGGTCAAATCTACTCCAGTAAATTTAACGTTTGGATATTGTTCTGCCAAAAATTGACTGTTAAATCCTTTACCGCAGCCAATTTCTAAAACATCTTTAGCAAAAAGCCGATCGATTTGTGCGCCGACTATTTGAGGTTGGACGTAGTAACCATCTGCTTTAAATACACCATCAAAGTTTAAAGCCATGTGTATGGCGTCTCGCTCGGAATGATAGAAACGATAGCCCAACTCGCTTTGAGTGTAGTAAGGTACTGTAATATTGGTGTCGAATTCTTTCAGGATGCGATCGCAACCAAATAATCTGTCAATTTGAGCTAGCGCTTCTGATAAAGTTAATTGATAATTCAGGGTAGAATTATCTTGGTTAAAACTTCTTTTCAAGAGTTTAATAATAGTCTGTTGCAAATAATGCCTCCAATCGTTAATGATTTGCAAATTTACATTATCGCACTTTTGTTTACAGTCTTGCGATCCAGGATAATACAGCATATTCCATGTATAGCCTTTCTCAGTAACATGAGGTGCTCTCGCGGGCAGAGGGCAGAGGGCAGAGGGCAGAGGGCAGAGGGCAGAGGGCAGAGGGCATAGGGCATAGGGCATACCTCACTTTTTTGAGAACCGCTATATATGTAGTACACACAATCTTGAGATCGCCCGTGTAAGGTGCGTCGCCATCTGTCAAGGAGCAAGTTTTATCCAATATCTCGCAGCGACGCACCCGGAAGATTAACACCACACAATATAGCTGCTGCTGTACTTAATGAACCTGGAATATTCTGTACAAACAGTCCTGGATGCAGTCCGAACCCTAGAAACCAGGTTTTTTACCGAATCTACTTAACTCTTTGCACAGTTGTTCAAAATTGAGATAACTGGCGAATTGGCCCATTGTAATCAACTCTCACCCTTCCATCTTGAGAAACCGTAACAACCGTTTCTACAGTATAGACAGACGTACCGGGTTTGTACCCTTGAAAAGTAAAAGTCCAAGTCCCATTGCCATTGTCAACAAACGGCGATTCCTTAGAAGTACCGTGCATAGAAGCTTCAGCTCGATACTGGCCTAAACCCCCGTTGGCAGCTTCTGCTGCTTGACGTGCCAAATTTTTTGCCCGATTCAGTTCGATATTATTGTTAATCACTGTCACGCCGTCGGTTTCATATTGAGGAGCAGGATTAGCATTAGTCAAGGTGGGGGAGACTCCAACACCTAAAGTTGAGAGCGCTATTAGACAAGTAAGTCGGATGTTGAGTTTCATAAAACAAACAGATTTATAGTTTGATAACGTCTACGAGACTTGCCCGAAAAAACCCGGTTGAATTTTCAATTTTTAATTTTCAATTTTGAATCCGCTGGCGTTTCCCCGTCGTTCAAATAGCGGTAACTCATCCGAGAAATATCCCGAATCAATGTTTGAGCTGGCTTCTCGGTTTCCGGCGGATGTTTCACCATCACCGCCACTAAATAACGCTTGCCGTTCGGCAAATCCACCATCCCCGCATCCGCTAGCATTGTATTAATATTGCCCGTTTTGTGAGCAATAACTGAACCTTCGCCCAAACCTTTCGGCAGCAAAGAATCGTTTTGAGTTTGGCGCATGATTTGCAAAATACGATCGCGCGACTTGACCGATACCAAATTTCCGCGATCGATCTGGGCTATGATATTAATCAAATCCTTCGGACTGGTAGTATTAGTTCCCTCCAAATCCGGCAACTTATTGCGAAGAACCGTGGTACTCAAACCCCAGGTTGCAAAATGCTGATTCAAAACCTCAGCACCTCCCAACAACTCAATCATCATATTTGTCGCCGTATTGTCGCTGACGACAATCATCTTTTTAGCAACTTCCAAAGCCGAATACTTCTTGCCCGGAGCGTCGTCTTGCATCTCCCCAGAACCGCCCGCAATGTGTTCGGGCTTCAGCGTCAGCGTCTGATCTAACTGCACTTTGCCTTCATCTACTGCTTGGAAAAAAGCTACTAAAATTGGCAGTTTAATCGTGCTAGCTGAAGCAAAAGCAGTATCGCCGTTAAAATTTAGGTAGCTTCCAGTATCTAAATCGACTAGAAATATTCCGGCTGTCAAAGTAGGATTTTCTGTGGCTAAAACCTGAACTTGCGTTTTCAAAGCTCCTAATTCTTGATTCAGTTGCAATGCTTCTGGGGCTGCGGGTGCCGCAGATGCGCTATCGGCTGGGTTTTGCTGCCCTGGGGTGGTTTGTTCTTCTGCCGCTACAGTCGATCGACTCACAGCATTCACCACAGACAGCAGCGTCCCGCAAATCACCGCAATCCCAACTCCCAAAATCAGCAAGCGAGTAGCGTACACCAATGGCGGCACGCTCCGAGGTGCAGAGCGTTTGCCCGGTCTCTGGCTCGCTTGCGGGCGCGGTTTAGGCACGGGGGCTTTTTTGGCATTTGGGGGCATTCCCGTGTCTGGAATGCGCGCTGGGGGCGAAATGGGGCGACTTCCACGGGTTGCAGGGGGAGTGGCAGTTGGGAGCTGGCTGGTGGGATTGCTGGCGATCGAACTGACAGTTTCCAGATTCGGGTCAGGAAAATCGAACATATCGACAGCAGCGAGACCCTTTTTGCGGGGTTGGCGACTCTTCGACTGGGGAGTTTTGCTGGTGGTTCTGGGTTTTCTGGGGTTAATTGCCGATCTGGGATCGGATAAAAAGTCTTGTGTATTAAATTCTTCCGAAGGTGCGGGAGAATTGGCTTTAATTCTGCTGCCGCGGCTTGGTTGCGGTGGCAAAGTCGAAGGTTCTGGCGATCGAATTTCCGGGTTGCCGTTTTGCGGTTGGGGAGGGCGGCGGCGGCCGGAGTTGCCAGACTGACTTGCTTTGCCGGACTTAGGCTGCTTTGAGCCGGAGTTGGGAGAGGATATCGAGGATATCACCGATAATATCGATCCTTTGGGAAACCGCTCTGCCACGTCTTACTCCTTCATCACTACTGTAAAGTTCAAGTTTAAGATTTTTCAGCTTGCCAGCCAATCGATTTGGGATTTGGGATTTGGGATTTATATCAAATCCCGTAGCATCGGAATTAATATATTACCCACAACCAGGACACGGCAGTGCCGTGTCCCTACAATTAATCGCGGTAGGGAAACGGCACTGCCGTGTCCTCTATATCATTCCGGTGCAACCGGAATTGATATTACCCGAAATCTGAGTCAGAAGTGCGTGTTTGGGATGCCGATCGCACTTTTGGCAACAGTAGCAATAAATCTGCCGATTTGTACCCAAAAAATCTCCGATCGGCAATCTCAAATCTCAAATTGCTAGCATTCTGGCTTAATGTCGCCCGGATTTTCCGGCAACGCCCCATCCAGAGTATCAGAAACTGGCGATCGCGGGTAACTTTTTATTGCCCATTCTGTTTGGCGCAGCACCCCCCGAAGCATAGCGACTTCATCTACTGTCGGATATGCCCTGTTGTACAAACGCCGAAATTTTTCCATCCGACTTGCTGCTGTGTGCGGCTGCAAATATCCCATTTTTAGTAACAGCGTTTCTAGTTGCTGGTAATATCCCTCTAAATTTTCCAAGGGAGCCGATTCCTCCTGGCTGCTGACAACTGACAACTGACAACTGACAACTGACTTGTATAGTTCGTAACAGCAGATAGCGACGGCTTGGGCGAGATTTAGGGAAGTATAGGCATCGCTGCTGGGAATGCGGATCAGGCGCTGAGCGCGGTTTAATTCGGCATTGGTCAAGCCGCAGTCTTCTCGGCCGAAAACTAGGGCGCTGGGGGCTTCTAGGAGCCAAGGCAAGGCATCTGCGGGATCTTCTAGTTGTGTTGGCAACGATCGACTATCATCCCCTGTAGTTGCGATCGATCTGACACACCCAACCAAAGCGGACGACAAACTCTCGACTACTTTGGCAGTTTCCAGTATGTCGGCGGCGCGAACAGCCATCAGTCGGGCCTCTTCCCCTAAATAATCGCAGTGGGGATTTACCAAAATTAATTGGTGCAAACCCATATTTTTCATGACGCGGGCAACAGAACCGACATTCAATGGGCCTGCTGGTTCGACTAAGACTATTCGGATGTTGGCGGCGGCCGTTGAGAGCATTTAATTTGGGGAGATTTTTAGCTGAAATTGGTTGGTTTCGTTTCCTCAGCAACAGGCAAGATGCCTGTTCCACAAGAATTGAATTTTGTTGTGGAACAGGCATCTTGCCTGTTCATAAAAATGGTACAAGATGTGAATTAGTTAATGTAATGTCAAAATTAGCATGGCCAAGCAGCGAGCGAAATCCGATTTACCGACAAAAATGTGCCCGGTGTGCGATCGACCTTTTACTTGGCGCAAAAAATGGGCGGACTGCTGGGATGAGGTCAAATACTGCTCCGAACGTTGTCGCCGCGGCCGTTCGGGCGATCGAGATTAAGAATTTAGGGTAATTTGCTCGATCGAGGCTAAGATTGCAAAGGAAAAATTTTAGGTTATTAGGTTATAAAGTATGGCATCGCAACAAGTGCAACCAAAGCTAGTTATTCACGGCGGTGCCGGTAGTTCTCTACACAGTAAAGGCGGAATTGAGGCGGTGCGGAAATCGCTTTACGATGTTTTGGAGGAAGTTTATCCGCTGCTGAAAGACGGTGCAAGTGCCGTAGATGCAGTGGTGCGGGGCTGCCAATTGCTGGAAGATGACCCGCGATTCAATGCCGGGACGGGTTCTGTGGTGCAGTCGGACGGTCAAATTCGGATGAGTGCTTCGCTGATGGACGGTTTGGTGCAGCGTTTCAGCGGGGCGATTAATGTTTCTCGCGTTCAACATCCGATCGAACTTGCTAAATTTTTGCAGAATTCGGACGATCGGGTACTCTCTGATTTTGGTTCGGCGGAATTGCTGCGAGAACTTCAATTGCCGATTTACGATCCGATGACGGATTTGCGCTTGCACGAGTGGATGCAGGAACGCCAAGGCAATTTTAGCAAAGCAATGGCTGACGTGGTGGCGGAACCGGCGGGTATGGGTACGATCGGAGTCGTGGCTTTGGATGTTCGCGGACGCTTGGCTGCTGGAACTTCGACTGGCGGCAAGGGTTTTGAGCGCATCGGGCGGGTTAGCGACTCAGCGATGCCGGCGGGAAATTACGCGACTGGAAGTGCGGCGGTAAGCTGTACGGGGATTGGCGAGCACATTATGGACGAGTGTTTGGCGGCGCGGATTGTGATTCGGGTAACAGACGGTTTCAGTTTGAAAGCTGCTTTTGAGCGTTCTTTTGCTGAAGCTGACGATCGCAAACGGGATTTTGGGGCAATTGGAATTGATGCTAGCGGTGCGATCGCGATCGGCAAAACTAGCGAGGTGATTTTGGGTGCTTTTCACAACGGTATCCAAATGGGCGATACTTTGGAAATGAGCAAGGGAACGCTGATTTTTATTGCTTAAAAAAGAGCTGTGAATTTCGGCTACAAACATCGGCTACAAACATCAGGACACAGCAGTGCTGTGTCCCTACGGAATAAGGGATATGTGCTTTTTTTCAGAGTATGCAAATTTAGTTAATCTGTAGGGTGCGTCGCTGCGAGATATTGGATAGAAGTTGCAGATTATAGATGGCGACGCACCGATGCTTGCCATTCGATTATGCGTACCACATATACATGGAATACGCTGTATCATGTCCGGTAGCGTCGTTCCGATTCGCACTTGATATTAAGACGAACGGTACCTATCCCGTAACGAGCCAAAAACTTCACCCCAAAGTCAGGATTCCCGCCGCCAAATCTACCACTAACCGTTTAGTTTTCAGCCATTCCATCCCGATGATAATTTCTGGTATCTCATCTCCTGCTACCACAGGAACATTAAATTCTTGACCGTCAATTTGCACAGTGCCGATATAAATACTAAAATTACCTTCTCCTCGTGCAGTCTTCATGGGGTATTCATCATCTACAAGCTGCCAATTAAAATCTAAATCTTGGCTGTTTATCGCCAACCAACCGGTGAATCCCGTATCTAGAAGCGCATCCGCAAATATGACTTCCCCATCAGCCGCGACCAAACTTATTTCAAAAAATAGTTGATTTGTCTCTTCATCAAACCTTCCTTGAATCATAAAATACTGCCACAAACTCCGGTCTCATTCAATCGCCGAACAATCATTAGTTTTTGGGGAGGATTTGTTAGCAGCCTCTCAAAAGCGACGAGTTGATCTTTTTCAACAAAATATTCACCCGTATCAGGATCGATAACAATGTACCAATTGTAGTGAGTAGCCATGAGTTCGTCGCGGACTCGTTCAAAAATCGGGCGGCAGCGCTGCCACCGCACTTGGCTTTCAGCTTTTTGTTTTGCTTTCTCTTCTGGAGAAATTGGAGTTTTTTTGTATTTGTCAGAGATGCGGCGGGGTTTCCATCCGGCAGGTGCTGCGATCATAGTTTTTTGTATTAGCTCTGAATCTATTTTAGCAAATATCGCCGACTCATTCCTTATCCAAACTCAGAAATTGAGCGAATCTTTTCCTGCAATCTAGCAAAAACTACTTCACCATCAGTCACTTGTCCCTGAGCAATTTGCTCGGTACCGCTAGCAATTTTTTGTCTGAGTTCTGCGAGACGCTGCTGTTTCAATGCGCGATTTCTTTCTTCTAGCAGTTGCAATGCTTCGCTAATTAGTTCTTGAACGCTGTCATAGTTGCCACCTTGTAATTGCGATCGCACGTAATTTTCCTGTTCTGGTGTTAGGGTAACATTCATTGTCTGGGCCCCTCTAAAAAACCTTAAATCAATTATACTGCAATAATTTAATCATCGCCCCTAACCTCTCTAATCTTAAATCTGCAGTTGCCAAAGTTTAACAGTACCGTTCTCCCCGCCACTGACCAGAGTTTCCTATCCCCAGCGTGAATCGCCCAAATCAATAACTAACGATAATTACAGAGGCGCAAATAAACTTTACAATGTAACAGAATGTAAACCTGTTATTACCTTTGCGATTACTTTCCTTCGGATCGCGAAAGCTAACGTTTCACTCGCAATAACATAATTAATATATTTTTAAAATACATCTACTTTAAATCACGGAAAGCTATCTCAAACGCCGCCGCAAGTAAACTTGCGACATTTGTTGTCGGCAAGACATCAAGAGTGCTAATCTATTAGCAAAATAAAAAAAGTCATGGCAGCGGACGACTTCAAATAATATATAAGTTAACAATTCGGTGGAGCGGGGTCAGGAAGTCGATCTGTAGCATCATTTTTGGAATCAAAGGGTGAAGTAAATGAAAATAATCAAGCATACCCCAACTGAACTAATAATTCAGACTCACAGCATATTTGATTTTTGGCTCCCTAGTTGTTTCTTCATGGTATTTGGACTGGTTTGGCTGACTTTTGACTATCATACAGCAACCCTGAGCTGCCAGCGATTGCGCGCAAAACAAGGAAGTTGCCAGTTGGTGCGATCGAATTTACTGGGGTCGAACATCCAAGAAATTCAGCTTGCTGCTTTGCGGGGAGCTAAAGTGGAAAGATGCGTCTATAGAAGCAGAGTTGTACTTTTGACTTCTGCTGGCAATGTTCCTCTCACTGCTAACTCCACTAACTGGGGGAACAAAGACGCTGTTGCTTCTGATATCAATTATTTTGTTAAAAATGCAAAACATCGATTGCTGCGCTTAAGCCAAGACGATCGCTGGTGGGGATGGACAGGAGGCATATTTTTGCTCGCAGCAGTCGGAGCGATCGTGTTGGGAAATGATGAAACCTACAGATTCGATGGAACTTTAAACACCTTGACTGTTAAACAGCGGGGTTTGTTGGCACGTAAAGTAATTCAATACTCTCTGTGCGAGATTTATGGGGTGGAAGTCGATCGAAAAAAAGACCGGGATAATGACACTTGGTACGAAGTCAGATTGTTAGTTTGTGGAGGATCTCGCATATCCCTGCCCCACACTATGAGCCCCTACGAGCAAGAAAAAATCGCCAAAGCGATTAACAACTATCTGAACGCGCGATCGAGCTGAAGTTGTGTTTACACGACTTACGCAAACAGTGGTTTAACACGCTATTTTAACGCGGTAGGGTGCGCAATTCGCACCTGATATCAAATCCGGTAGCATCGGAATTAATATAACCCGAAATCAGGACACGGCACTGCCGTTTCCCTACCATTAATCGGGGTAGGGAAACGGCATTTCCGTGTCCTCTATATCATTCCGGCGCAGCGGGATTTGATATTACAGAATAAAGTAATATCAAATCCCGTAGCATCGGAATTAATATAACCCGAAATCAGGACACGGCAGTGCCGTTTCCCTACCATTAATCGGGGTAGGGAAACGGCACGTGCAGTGTCCGACCTATCATGTCGCTCGTGCAACCGAAATTGATATAACTCATCATCTAAAAAGTGAACGATTCTTCACTTTTTGGGTTCTTTCAACTTCCAACCTGATTTGACAACTTGCCGGGAACGGGCAATTACTAAACAGTCATCCGCCACATCTTCCGTCACTACAGAACCCGCCGCTACAGTAACATCTTCCCCTAAAGTTATCGGTGCAACCAGCACGCTGTTAGAACCGGTTTTAGTCCGATCGCCTATTTGAGTTTTGTGCTTCTTCACTCCGTCATAATTGGCGGTAATTGTCCCCGCACCGATGTTGACTTTTTCTCCCAAAGTCGCGTCGCCTAAATAAGACAAGTGAGCGACATTAGTTCGATCGCCTATTTGAGTATTTTTCAATTCTACAAAATTGCCGACGCGGCAGTTCGCCCCAATTTCTGCGTGTCCCCGCAAGTGTGCGTAAGGGCCAATTCGCGAATTTTCAGCGACAATACTGTCAGAAACCACCGAATAAAGCACAGTCACATTTTCCCCAATTTGACTGTTTTCGATCAAACTGCCGGGGCCGATGCGACTCCCAGAGGCGATCGAAGTTTTTCCCCGCAGATGCGTTTGCGGTTCAATTACCACATCCGGCTGCAACTCTACGGTATCGTCGATCGTAATGCTGTTGGGATCTATCAGCGTCACTCCCGCCGTCATCCACTTGTCCTTTACCCGCGTTTGCAAAATATCGGAAGCGGAGGCTAAATGTTTGCGATCGTTAATCCCCAAAATCTCTTGATAATCTTCAACATCCACGGCCATCACGGGAGAAAGAAAATTTACCGTATCAGTTAGGTAATATTCTTTTTGGTCGTTGTCTGCCTTCAATTCTGGCAAAATCTTCTCTAAAGAGGGCCAGTGAAAGCAGTAAACACCTGCATTAATTCGGTGGTTTTGCTTTTGAGCTTGTGTGCAGTCGCGGTCTTCAACAATTTGCTGGACTAAGTTTTGACTGTCGGTAAACACTCGCCCGTATCCTTGAGGATTCGGCAAATTAGCTGTCAATATAGTAGCAGAGTTTTGGTGCTGTTTGTGAATGGCCATCAATTGTTTGAGAGTTTCGGCTCTCAGCAAAGGCACATCCCCATTTAGCACCAGCAAATCTCCTTGAAACCCCTGTAAGTGAGGCAGCAATTTCTGGATGGCGTGACCGGTTCCCAATTGTTCGGTTTGTTCGACAAATTCTAGGGGAGGAGATTGAGGATTGTCCCCCGGTATTTCTTGACCTCGAATCAGGGATTCTTTAACGAGTTCGCCTCGATAACCGACGATGACAATTCGCCTGGAAATTTGAATTTCTTGACAACTTTGGAGGACTCGCTCGACTAGCGATCGACCGCCCAATTCGTGTAGAACTTTGGGCAAGTCAGATTTCATGCGCGTGCCGCGTCCAGCCGCTAAAATTGCTATTGCTACCATTGTGCGATCGAGTTTTTTGCTATAAAAACTTAAATATTGACTAACTGATGATATCACTTGCTGTCCGTCGATGGCACTGCGATCGCACAATTTTTTAATCTCAAATCTCAAATCTCGAATCCGGGCGATCGAGGTTTTTTCCAGCCGGATGTCGGTTTGATGGCGATGCTTGCGGTTCCACTCTTAGTATCCTAGCGATATCTGGCCGCTGAACGAGAGGACTTGCATTCCTCACTACAAACTTGAGTTCGGTTCGTAGTGAGGAATGCAAGTCCTTCCCCAAGGGATTCGAGGAGGAGCGAGAATGATAATTTGCACAACTCAGCTTGAATTTACCGAGATATATTATACTATTCGTTGAATTTCAGTTAGGGTGTTTTCAACTTAAAAAAACTATTTCTGACTTTTTCATCCCTTCTACCTTCTAGATTCTGCATTATCAGGTGTCCAGCGATGACAGAGCTTAATTTTCAGGAACTTGCCAAGCAGGGAAATCTCGCCACTGCGATCGCATCTTGGCTCAACAGCCAGTTGCAATCTGAAGGGATCGCAGCCTCCGCGAATCTCGACGGCGACTGTTTGGATATAATTCTTGAGGCCGAGCAAGTACCGAGAGAAGATACATTAGTTGATTTTGTGCGGAGCAAACTGACGAATTTGCAGTCGGATTCGATTCGCAAAGTGAAGGTTGAAGGCCGAGAAAGCGGTCAGATTGCTGCTGCTTGGAGTCAGGAGTTTACTTTGGAGAGCAGCACTTTGGAACCACAGAGCTTTGCGGGAGAATCTGTGCCAAATACTGCGGTTGCTAATATCGACGATCGCGCTGAAATGGAGAGCAATATTGAGGAGGAGAAATCGCCGGAATTTGCTGCATTTGAGAAGCGGCTGCGATCGACTTTCATTGTAGTCGGGCTGGTAACGGGTATGTTGGCGATCGCCGCGGTGGCGTTTGTCGGTAAAATTTTGAACGAGCCGGCAGCAACTGCGGGGAATAATCCAGATGAAACAGCGACTCCCGCAACTGCACCGGATACTTTTCGAGAGGCGGTTAACAGCGCAGTTAAAGCAGCCGAATTAGGGCGATCGGCAAAAACTAAGGAAGATTGGACGACAGTTGCCGATCGCTGGCAAGAAGCGGTATCGTTGATGAGAAGAGTACCCGTGTCTAGCCCCAACCATCAACTAGCTCAGACAAAAGTTAGCGAGTATCAGAAATATCTGCTTTACGCTCAAGAAGCAGCAGTAAATCCCCCACCGCCAAGTCCAACTCCCGCAACAGCACAAAAAGCAGAACCCGAAAAAGCAACTCGTAAAAAATCTAATTCCGAAAAAGAAACTTCGGAAAAAGCAACTCGTAAAAAATCTAATTCCGAAAAAGCAGAACCAGAAAAAGCCACTCCTTCTCGATAGATTAGTTCGCGGACGCACGGGTGGTTAGAAACCGGGTTTTTTACGAAAATTCTTCGTTACAGCCCCAGAAACCCTAAAAAACCCGGTTTCTTTGGTCTTTATGCGTCCAGGACTGTAGATGTTAAAGTACAGATTTAAAGAGTTATGAATGACAGCAATTTAATCGTTTCTCCTGAATGGTTGGCCGGCAATACCGAAAATCCGCAAGTTATAATTATTGACTGTCGGTTTTCCCTCGCCGACCCAGAATTGGGACAAAAACAATATCAAGAAAGTCACGTTCCCGGAGCTTTCTATTTAGATTTAAACCGCGATCTCGCGAGTGCTGTTGGCAAACACGGCGGCAGACATCCGCTGCCCAATATTGGAGAATTAGCTGATAAATTGAGCGCGATAGGCATTAATTCACCCGAAACTTTAGTCGTGGCTTATGACGATTCGCGGCTGGCTTTTTCGGCTCGTTTGTGGTGGCTGCTGCGATATATGGGACACAGCAAAGTTGCTTTGTTAGACGGCGGTTTCAGCGCATGGAAAGCGGCCGGATATCCGGTAACAAATACTTTGCCAGAACCCAGCGAGGGTAAATTTGTGACCGAATTGCAACGGGATTTGGCGGTAGATATTGAGGCTGTAAAAGAGCGCAAAGACTTGCCGGGAAAGGTTTTGGTTGATTCGCGGGAGAGCGAGAGATACGCAGGTTTGCGGGAGCCGCTCGACCCCATTGCAGGCCACATTCCGGGTGCGGTAAACTATCCTTGGCAAGAGGTGACGGATGAAACTGGAAAAGTGCGATCGATCTCCGAACAAAAACAGCGCTGGACGGAATTAGAAAAAGCGGAAGAAATTATCGTTTACTGCGGTTCTGGGGTGACAGCTTGCGTCAATTTACTGTCTTTAGAAATCGCTGGGATTCCCAATGCTAAACTTTATGTCGGTAGCTGGAGCGACTGGTGTTCTTATAACAATTCTGAAAATTAGCATCTGTAGGGACACGGCATTGCTGTGTCCCTACTTTTAATAATTGGTATAAGATTGAGGATTGTAGGAAATAAAATAATACCCTAAAAATCAAAATAAATATAAGGCAAACCGCCCTCGGGAGCCAACACCCAAACCGCATACAAACAAAGCGGCACCAACACCAATTTCACAGGCCAATTTAACTCCAACTTCAAACCCCGACTCAACGCATAATTCCCCAGCATCGCCGCAGCCAAAGCCGCCAACATCCAAGTTAAATGCACTCTTTCCAAACCCAAAGCTTCCACATAAACCTTATTAGCAAACTGCACGTCAGCAGTGTGTCCCCACAAATGCGAAATCGCCCATCCAGAATCCTTCAAATCGGGAAGGCGGAAAAATATCCAACTACCAAAAACCATCGCCTGAGTCAACAGCCAACCGATCGCAATACCGATCGGATTTTCCCACAAAAACTCCATCCGCAATCGCTTAAACACCACATCAGTCAGCCGGTGAACCGCCAAAGCCAAACCGTGCAAACCCCCCCACACAATAAATCCCCAAGCCGCCCCGTGCCAAATTCCCGCAATTAACATGACGATCGACAAATTCAGACAAGTGCGCCACAAACCGACTCGCGAACCCCCCAAAGGAAAATACAAATAATTGCGCAGCCAATCCCCCAAAGTCATGTGCCAGCGCCGCCAAAAATCAGCTATGCTAGCACTAAAATAAGGGAAATCAAAATTTGGCGGCAAATACCAACCCAGCAGCAAAGCAGTACCGCGCGCCATGTCAACATAGCCGCTAAAATCGAGATAAAGTTGCAGCCCGTAAGCAAAAATTGCCAGCCACAAATCCTCGCTACCCGCCCGCTGCAAATTGGTAAAGCTTAAATCGACATAAATTCCCAAGTTATCAGCGAAAAGACCTTTTTTTACTGCACCGAAGGCGATCGTCCAAAGTGCCTCAGAAATGCGATCGGGCGTTGGAAATTGCTGGGATTTCAGTTGATAGATCAAGTTGTGATACCGAGTAATCGGGCCGGAAATCAGTTTCGGAAAAAACAACTTGTAAGCAGCAAAGTTTAGCAGGGAAGTAGCAGCCGGCGCGCCTCGGTACACGTCAATCAAATAAGCAATGCACTCAAAGCAAAAGAAACTCAATCCCAGGGGTGCAACTACGTGAGTTTTCACCCAGTTAGCGCCGTCTAAAGCCAAGGGCAAATTTAACAAAGTGCCGATCGAACTCAAGAAAAAAGGAACATACTTAAAACCCAGAAGCAGCAACACATTCAGCCCAATTCCTATCCACAGCAGCAACAAACGGCGGCGGTTCCAAGATTCATTAGCAATCCGCCAATCCAGAGGTTCCCCAATCGCCATCGCCAATAAGTAATTAAACAGAACACCAACTAACAGCAGAGGAATGTACCAAATTTGCAGCGAAGCGTAAAAAATCAGACTAGCCGCCAGCATGATAAAAAGCCGCCACCACCTGAACGGAACCAACCAGTAAGCCGCGAACAAAACTAACAGAAACAGGGCATATTGAAGGGAGATGAAAGTCATACCATTTTAGATTTTAGAACAGATTTTAGCCGATCGCTGACACGAAAAAAGGCACTCGGTAAGTCCCTACTGCACTGTCAGCCACGGAGAACTGCTATATATTACAGCACCCATGTTAAATGCTGTGGCAAATTAAATAAATATTGCCTGCTATCAAATAATATCAATTCCGGTTGCACGAGCGACATGATAGGTCGGACACGGCGCCGTGCCCTTGGACTACCCCGATTAATTGTAGGGACACGGGCACGGCGCGGTGTCCTGACTGCGGGTAATACTAATTTTAAAAAAGAATGCAATAATTGATATCTCCCCTAGCCCCCCTTAAAAAGGGGGGGACAAGAGTTAATCAAAGTCCCCCTTTTTAAGGGGGATTTAGGGGGATCTCCATACTGTTGCATAATTTTGGAGAAATGGTATAACATTAATTCCGATGCTACCGGATTTGATATAACCCTCTCCGGCGAAGCAATCGTAATTACGTTTGTAATGAGGACTTTAGTCCTCAAAAGCTGCAAGGCCTGACAGAAACTAAAATTATAGCAATTCTTATAAATTAACTCCCGCCTTAATCAGAGCAGATTTGATTTTGCTAAGCGCCTGCTGGCGGGAGCTATTCGTCTTAGAAAGCACCGCAACTGTATCGGCAGACAAATCCTCAAATTCCCACGTTTCTAAATGTTTTGAGGTCATCATGATAGCAGGTATTTTACAAGTAGCCGGATCTGATTTCAACTCTTCCAAAACTTCAAATCCTGTCATGTCCGGCATCATAATGTCGAGAAAAATTGCTTGCGGTTGCTCTTTGAGAGCCGAGAGCAAACCTTCAGCGCCGTTGGTCGCTTCGATCGCAGTACAATGAATTTCTGCTAGCAAATCTTTCAGCAAATACCGAAAAACTTCTTCATCGTCCACAATCAAAACTTTTGCCGGAGAATCCTGTGAAAGCGATCGATAATGGGGCAGTGCAAGCGGTGTTTCATCTCGCTTAGCTGCGGACATTTCCAAAGGTTTTTCTGTATCTCCGGCATAAACGATCGGCAGTTTGACCAAAAAAGTCGAACCCGTTCCCAGCGAACTTTTTATTTCAATGCTTCCCCCCAGGAATTCTGCCAGTTTTTTGCACAGAGACAATCCCAATCCGGTGCCTTTGACGCGCTTCTGCAAGGGATTTTCGAGTTGGACAAATTCTTCAAAAATCCGCGTTCGATCGGCTGGGGAAATGCCGATACCCGTATCTGTTACGGAAAAAGTAATTGTTCCCCCGTCTCCTATTTCTGCAGCAACTTGAACTTCGCCTGCTTCGGTAAATTTTAGGGCATTAGAAATCAGATTCCGCAAAATCTGAGAAACTTTTCCCTCGTCTGTGGTGAGGGTTGGAAGTTCGAGAGGGGCTTCAAAAATCAGAGCAACATCCGAGTTTTGGGGCAGCAGAGGGCGCATCATGCCCCGCAGCGCGCTGAACAAATCTTCGACTTCAAAATCAGCCACGCGAACAGTTAGTTTTCCGGCTTCCACTTTGGCTAAATCTAACGAGTCGTTGACAAGTTCTGCGAGAGACTCGGCGGATTTGTAAATGTAATTTACTTGCTTGTCCTGTTCGGCTGAAAGTTCTCCGTCGAGGCGATTTAACAATATTTCGGAAAGGCTCATAATTGCCGTTAGCGGAGTGCGAAACTCGTGGCTCATATCGGAGAGAAAGCTGGTTTTGAGTTCGCTGGCGCGCCGGAGAGATTCGGCTTTGTCGTTCAATTCGGCGTAAAGTGCGAGGACTCCGCGATTGGTATCTTCTAGTTGTTGATTTAATTGTACGAGTTCTTCTTGACGCTGGCGGAGTTCGTCTAAAGTGCGCAGTAATTCTTGATTTTGCTGCTGAATTTCGGCATAAGGATCTTCGGGAATTTGGCGCGCTAGTTTGTCAACTAATTTATTTAGTTCGATCGCACTCAGCGCAGGCATCTGTTTGGAAAACTGCTTCACTAATTGTACGGCAGTTCCGCGATCGGGCCCAGACTCGATTTTCACTTCGTCCATCAACCGTTTCGCTGCTGCTAAACCGAGTCCCGCGCCGGTTTGCGATCGAAAATTGGGGCCCAACACCGTCGCTAAATCCGCAATTCCCGGCCCGGTGTCAGAAATCCGAGTCCGAAAAATTTGGGGCGATTCCCCTTCCACAATGAATTCTACTTTGCCGCCGCCTGCATATTTGAAAGCATTGCGGGCAATTTCGGAAACTGCTGTGGCGATGCGGGTTTGTACTTGGGAATCGAATCCCAGCCATGCGGCAATTTGGCGAGCTCTTTGGCGTACAAGTACGATGTCTTGTTCAAAGCGGACTTCCGTCGTCAGGATTGGGTAACTCACGCTGCTTCTCTCACCTTGGCTACTATAACTGTCATGTCATCGCGAGTGCGTTTGAAGTCCCGGTAGAGCACGGCTGCGATTAAAGCAGGATGTCTGGCGGCTAAACCCGGGTAGCGGTTTAAATTCCACTGCGCCGCCAAACCGTCTGAGTGCATGATGAGTAGGGACTGCTGCGACCAAGGATAGACAAATTCTGCTACTTTTCGCATCATATGTCCAACTGTGCCGTTGTAGGAAACCATGGTGCGGGTTTGGTTATCTGTGACCACTACACCGCTGATGTTGCCAATTCCGGCAAAACAAATTGTTTGTTGAGTACGATCGATTTGGGCGATCGCCGCAGCCGCTCCTCTGGTATTTTTTAAAGCAGCGTGCGCCTTCTCTAAAATTGCTTTCGGCCCGAGTTTAGCGTTTTCCTCAAATACGCGCGCTGCTTCCTGAGACGCTTCCTGGGCCAAATCCCCGTAGCCGAGCCCGTCTGCAACTAAAATCAGGTTTTTGTCAAGGTGATTTTCCGCAGCCCAGGAATCCCCGCAAATTTCCTCTCCTGCTTTGGGCAAGTGGACGACCCCA
Source organism: Microcoleus pseudofavosus SVA1_A4 (assembly GCF_036700565.1). Taxonomy (NCBI): domain Bacteria; kingdom Bacillati; phylum Cyanobacteriota; class Cyanophyceae; order Oscillatoriales; family Microcoleaceae; genus Microcoleus; species Microcoleus pseudofavosus. The sequence goes on along the minus strand of NZ_JAUBPE010000004.1, from coordinate 17,141 downwards.
AATTCCAAGTAATTGCTGTTTTGGGAGGCTTCCCGGCTATTTTGGGTCGGGGAGAGCCGCATTAATAAGGCTGTCCCCAGTTTCGGTACAGAATGAATATCAAAAAAACTAGAGATGCGTTTAATTGCGCCGAGTCCCGTTCCCGGGCTTCCCGCTGTAGAAAAACCGTCCCGCAGACACTGCCCGACATTTGCCATTCCCGGCCCCCGGTCTAGCGCTACTATTTCAATGCTATATCCTGCCGCTGTTTTTAATGTTCGCAGCAAAAGTTCTCCTTCGCGGGCGTGCTTGACCGCGTTTTTTGCGGCTTCCGTGGTAACAATTGCCACTTTACCGCGATCGGTCTCGTTAAATCCTAGTTCGGCCGCGAGGGCGACTGCGATTCGCCGCGCTTCTCCGACTTGACTTTCTTCTGTTACGGGCAGGGCTACGGCATCTATCATTTTTTATCAGCTCTTTAATACCCATTAAAAAAATAATACAACTATAGCTGGTAAAAGTATAGTCATTTATAGGCATGGGAGGCTTCAAGCCCCTCCCCCTTCACTTTTACTTTGAGCGGATTGACCCGCCTCGGCTGAACTACGCAGCTCCCTATCCCATTGCTGAACGCATTTGGGATTGCTTTTCTGAGGATGTTGTACGAACCGTTGACATCAGAATTAATTAATTGACCAACTGATGTTTTGTACAAACCTCTTTTGATTCGCTTGCCAGTAAAAACAGGGTCTTTATCGGTTTTCCCGTAAACAGGAATTGGATCTAAACCCAAGAAGTTGGCTCGCGAACTATAGGACTCTTCTTGTACAATTACTTCGATCCCAACTAATCGAGCCTTGTATTCCAACATCTCAATTAATCGAGCGTGAGGAATGCTGACAAAGTTTTGGTTAGTTTGCTTCCCTAAATCGATCTCGGTTTTCCACTGTGCGTTTTTACCGATTACTAGCGTCCCAATTTGCTTGGCACTCAAAAGGTCAACAACTAGGCGACTGGCATGATGCAAGTAATTATCAACTTTTTGGTTGCGACAGCGAGTTAAGTGTCGAATGCGAGATGAGGTTTGGCGATTCCCTTTCAACTGGGATTGCAACTTGGCTTTGCGCTTGTTGTAGAACTGGTTGATAGATTTCAACGGTCGCCCGTTAACCAACAAAGGAACAAATCCCGGTTGATTTGAAGTTAGCGCCGCTAAATTATCCAGTCCTAAATCAATGCTAGCTACAAAGTTATTGTTGCTGACGGTAGACTCCGGTTTATCGTAAATTACCTCAATTACATAGCAATCGCATTTGGGAACTAATCTGACTTGGCTAATTCGATCGGGATCGACTTTAGTTTTAATTGAAAGTTCAGTACCGGAAAGTTTAATGATTCCCTTTTTTAACTGCTTGCTGCTAATCGCTTGAATTGTGTAGACGAGAATGTTTCGCCCTTTAGTCTTATCCTTGTATTTCGGCAATTTCGGGCGACCAGTTAATTTAGAGTCATCTGTTTTGTAAGCTTTAACTGCTTCAAAGAATGATTTCCAATTCTTGTCAAACACCATTAATATTTGTTGGCTAACCTTTGCTGGCAAAGCTTTGTATGCTTCACAAGACTTCATTAAACGGTTCATTTCGTTGTAGCCGACATAGCCCCATCCATAAATAAAATGCTGACGAATGACGTAGTTGGCCGCGTTGTAGAGATTCTTGGATTTAAAAGCTAATTCATCAATTTCAGCGAAACGATGTTCCGTAGATTTAATGATATGTCGCTCTGTTAGCTGCATTTAAGGCTTTCATTTTTTAGATTGCGTGTATTCCACTCGACCGCTATGATAATAGCATACTACTATTGCTTATAAGTGCTTACAAACTCAACGAAGTTTTACAATACGCAAACTCCAAACCCCGATCGTCATCAGTCATTCCCAATTCTTTAATCTAAAATCTCAACTCTCAAATCGTATTGTTAAAGATTACTTCCTCACCGCCAGCGGACGATCGCAATTTTAGTCCCCTTACCCACTTTGGAAACAATCTCAAATTCGTGCATCAACCGTTTAGAACCACTGAGCCCCAAACCCAAACCGCGATCGGAAGTATAACCGTCAGTCATTGCCAATTCGATGTCGGGAATTCCCGGGCCCTTGTCTTCAAATACCAGCCGCAGCCCTTTGCGGGTGCCTAATTGGAGCGTTTCGAGAGTTACAGTTCCCCCTTTGCCGTAGTCTACAGTATTGCGGGCGAGTTCGCTGGCTGCGGTAACGATTTTCGTTTGGTCTACTAAACCGAATCCCATTGCTACAGCCCAAATTCGCACTTGCTGTCGGACGTGGACTATATCGGATGACGATCGGATTTCTAATGTCTCACGTTTTGACATGGCGGCTACTGTACCAAAATAGAACTTCTCCACAAAACATAGGCCTTACGCTCATCAACTTAGTTTCTCCTCAGAAATCTTGAGTTTGTCAACAAGGTATCTACAAACAAACCAGGTTTATTTACTGCCTGTGCCTAAATCATGGGACAATTTCTCGACTGCTTAAGCTTCCGCATCAGTAGCCAAACCCAAGGATTTTCGCAACAGATTCATGCCCTTTTCAACGCTTAAAGCTGTGCGAACTCCTGTCAGGGAAAGCCCCAACTCAACGAGCGTGATCGCAACCGCTGGCTGCATCCCGACAACAACCGTTTCAGCATCTAAAATTCGCGACATACTAGCGATATTGTTGAGAATGCGACCTATAAAAGAATCTACAATTTCCAGGGAAGAGATTTCTATCAAGACACCTTTAACGCCTGTTTTCACGATGCGGTTTGTCAGGTCATCTTGCAGCGTCATTGCTAAGCGATCGTGCATATCTACTTGAATTGTTACTAGCAAAAATTCTCCCATTTGCAGGATCGGTATCCGTTCCATAAATTCACCTCTCTTTGAGTTATCACTTTATTTTTACTGCCAGACAACAATAGTTTTTATCTTTCCTCTTTAATATTTTTTATAGTTAAACCTTGGCGCTGTAAAGCGACTTTAAAAGCATCGGCCAAAGTCGCTTTTGTCAGAATATCCTGCAAGTCAACTCCCAAATGAACTATGGTTTGAGCTATTTGGGGTCGAATGCCGCTGATGATGCACTCAGTACCCATTAAACGGGCGGCGGCGACTGTTTTCAATAAATGTTGAGCCACTAAAGTGTCAACAGTCGGCACGCCTGTAATGTCTAAAATTGCAAATTCTGAGCCGGTTTCCATGATTTCCTGCAACAAAGTTTCCATGACTATTTGAGTGCGGGCGCTGTCGAGAGTCCCGATCATGGGCAAAGCGACAATGCCTTGCCAAAGTTTGATTACGGGAGTTGACAATTCGAGCATTTCTTGCTGCTGGCGTTCGATGACTTCTTCGCGAGCTTTGAGAAAGATTTCTGTCACCCAAAGGCCTAGCTGGTCTAATAAGCTGGTGGAAAGCCAAAGTTGTTCGACAAGTGCGTCGCGGTTTTGTGTCAGTTCGTGACAAAGCCGATCGAACAATGGCTTTTTGAAGCATAAAATGAAACTCGCTATCTCTGAAGGAGTAAAGCCTCTCTGAACGCGCGATCGCGAAACTTCTGCTAGCAGCAACCGCATATTTTCCCATTCGGGCGTCTGGATGTCGCTAAAGTTACCGTGCCCGACCGCAATTTGGAGCAATTGCAGGAACTCTTGACACTCGGAGCGCAATTCTTTGGCTCTCATCAAGTCGTCCCGCCGCAGCCCGGTATTTTGCAGTTCTTTGAGCCAGTCTGCTAGTAACTCTGCTTTGTGTCTTTGTAGGATTTCCGCGATCGTGTTATTGCTTGTGAGTTCCATTGAAATTATCTCCTGCATAGCAATTGGGATGAAATTGTACGAGCGATTCCCTACGGGATAGCTTCGCTTCACGCACGCTTGAGTATTTTTTGATGGAGCAACTTCTGAGTTTAGCTCACTGTTTGCTGTTTCCGATCGAGGGTTAAGTACCTAATTGTAAAATGCGTTTGACGATCGCACTGGTAGAACTCGGAACTTCTATTTCGATCAAGGAAATCTTGCCGCCTCCGGCGATAACTTCCGGTGCTTCCGGCAGAGTTTCGAGTTGATAGTCGCCTCCTTTAACGTATATATCTGGCTTCACGATACTTATCAGTTTAGTTGCTGTAAGCTCGGGAAAAATTACTACGGCGTCTACTGGTTTGAGGGCTGCTAATACTTCGGCTCGCTGATTTTCCGGTACGATCGGGCGGGGCGGCAATCCCGGCTGCTGCGGTTTGATAGCTTGCACGCTGGCGTCGCTATTCAAGCCCACCACGAGCGATCGCCCCAAAGTTTTTGCCGCCTGCAAATAGCGGACGTGGCCAGCGTGTAGGATATCGAAGCAGCCGTTAGTAAACACGATCGGACGCCACTTGTCCGGATCGGATGCGATCGCTTCTTCAAGTTCTCTCAACGTGTAAACACCAGAAATCATTGCAGTCACCACCAGCAAATTTGAATAGCGATGAATCATCCTACCAAAAAATGTGAGACAATAGCACCTTCGCCATTAAAAAATAAATCACTCAAGCTGCGAATAACAGTAGTGGGCAATTACTAATTGACAATTAGTAATTGGTCACTCTTAAGCAAGAAGGAAGAAGCAATAATGCTATAGCGGGGAAGCTTAGCTTCACAGAAGGAAAAAGCAAAAAACAGCTATCGTGTATCTGTGACTGCCGTGTCGTGAATCAAGCTAAGTGGAGGTTAAAAAGGTTGAGAAACAATTATTTATTCCAGCCCTCTCTTATATCAATTACTATAAGACAGGGGATTTTGTGCCACTGCCTCTGGCTGGCGATCGGGTAGTAAGAGTCCTAGGGGGTGAAACCCAGCGAAACGCCATCCTCCTGTGTCTGTTATTTCTGACACCGCCACGAGCGAAAGCTAGTTAAAAGAAGGAACCCAAGCGTGCAGAACTCATCTGTACCCTGGATTCGTCAGACTCAGGCGAAGCCAGCATTTGCTTGGTGCAGTTTCTGGGCGCTATCTTGACCAAGCTTTACAGCCACCCCAGAAGCGCGTCGCCTCCTGTACCAAACTCTGCATACCCGTGCAGAAACTCGACCCTTTGGGATCGCAACCGCAGCCTGTGAAAACCCAGGGGAAAGTCGAGGTAAGTATCCGAACGAGCTATTTTGGTGGAAAATAACTTAACTCGTTCAACAAAATCCAGTCAACTACCCCCTTGAATCTAACGGTGTAGAATTATCTCACAGGAATTATGAAAGCAACTAACAGCCGTCAATTTTCTTCAGTAGCTGCTCGAACTCTCAAAGTAGTCGGGATTATCTTGATTCTCTCTGCTTTGCTGGACTGCATTGTTCTGTCGCTACCGGGAGAAACCTCCGACATAGTTAATCGAGGCTGGCAGTTGGCCGCAGCAACTCAGATAGTTGACCGGGGCATTATTCCTTTGATGGGTATAGCCATGCTGATGACTGGCTTTTGGGTGGACAGCAGCAGTGGAGTCTCTATTGAGAGGCGCAATGTTTGGGTTGACTTGCGATTCTGGGCGCTGTTGATTTCCAGCTTGTTAGGGCTAATTTACCTGTTGCTGGTTCCCGTTCACCTCAACAATACTCGTTTGGAACTCAAGGACACTCTGGCTCAAGTCGATAAAGAAGCGGGACAAGCGGAAGGTCAACTAGAGGTGCAAATTAAAAGCGAGCAGTTTAAAGCTCAGGTGGAACAGCTAAAAAGCCAGCGCCGCAGCCAGATAGGCGCGCTGCTGCAAGACGACGGGAAGCTGCAACAAGCACTCAAGAGTCCAGATGTTCCCAAGGAATTGAAAGCTGTGCTTCAGGAGTCGAAAAATGACCCGAAAGCCCTCGACAAGTTCCTGGAACAGCAAGCCCAAGAACTGCCAAATCAAGCTCGCAACGAGATTCGCACCCGCAAGCAACAAAAAGAGAAAGAGTTGAGAACTCGATCGAGAAATTCGAGTTTGCAGACGGGAATCAGCAGTTTGCTGTTAGCGATCGGCTACATTACTGTTGGTTGGACTGGATTGAGAAGTATGGGAATTCTGCGGTTCGGCCGTCGCAAAATGTGATCGGTGCTGGCAGGGATCGCGCAAGTCGAGACATCCCTGAGAAATAAATACTTGATTTGCCTGATAGTTTGCCCTTACTGAAAGCTGGGAATGTTCTCAATTTATATTCTGACTTACAACGAAGAGATTGATATCGCCGCTTGCATTGAATCGGCACTGGTTTGTGACGATATCATTGTAGTTGATTCTTTCAGCAGCGATCGCACCCTTGAGATTGTTCAGAACTATCCCGTGCAAATATTGCAGCACCGCTTTGAAACTCACGGACGCCAGCGGACTTGGATGCTCCAAGAAGTCCCGTGCAAGTACGAATGGGTTTACATCCTCGAAGCGGACGAGCGGATGACGCCTGCACTATTTGCCGAATGCTTAAAGGCGATCGAAAGTCCAGAATATATCGGCTATTACGTAGCTGAAAAAGTAATATTTATGGAGCGCTGGATTCGCCGCAGCACTCAATATCCCCGCTATCAAATGCGCCTGTTTCGCAAAGACCGAGTGTGGTTTACTGACTACGGTCACACAGAACGGGAAGTCTGCAACGGGCCTACTCATTTTTTGAAGGAAACCTACCCTCACTATACTTGCAGCAAAGGTCTTTCCCGCTGGATTGAAAAGCACAACCGCTACTCGACTGACGAGGCGGCTGAAACCCTCCGCCAATTAGAAGCGGGTCAAGTAAATTGGTGGGATTTATTGTTTGGCGCGTCGGAGGTGGAAAGGCGCCGCGCTTTGAAGGATTTTTCTTTGCGCTTGCCTTTGCGGCCTGTCGTGCGCTTTTTCTATATGTATATTTTACTCGGCGGATTTCTTGACGGTCAAGCGGGATTGGCTTGGTGCACGCTGCAAGCTTTTTATGAATATCTAATTTTGCTGAAAGTTTGGGAAATGAAGCATATGCCACTGCCAAATTTAGACGCAGTGGAGGAACACTCTATTTCGGAAGTAGTAACAGTTGAGCAGTCTAAAGTTTCTTATAACCTTGGCGCTTCCGATACTCGAAATTAAAAATTGGTAATCGGTAATCGGTAATCGGTAATTGGTAATATCGTTTCCGGTGGCACGAGCGACATGATATAGAGGACACGGCAGTGCCCTTGGACTACCGCGATAATTGTAGGGACACGGCACTGCCGTCTCGAAAGCTGTGGGTAATATTAATTCCGATGCTAGCGGATTCGATATAATTGGTAATTGGTAATTGGTATAGCAACCGCCCTGACGGTTAGGACGTTCTTAATTGCACTTTCCCCATGCGGTCGATTGCTTCTTCACATCAATTGGGCTCTTCATCGGAATGATATAAACGGAGGACACGGCAGTGCCCTTGGACTACCGCGATCGATTGTAGGGAAACGGCACTGCCGTGTCCTCTATATCATTCCGGTGCAGCCGGAATTGATATCACATCGATCTTCTTCTTTCTTTCCCCACCACCACAACAAAACAGAAAAAAACCCGGTTTTTCCAAGAAACCGGGTTTCTGAATACCCTCAAAGTTTTACGATTAAGAAAGTTTTGATTGTTAAGTCAAAACTCTCGCCACTCAAAACTCAAAACTATTGAGAATTACGCAGCGCTGTTTTTTCGCGATCGATCTTTAAAATCAACACCCCCAAAGGCGGCAAACACAAGTCGATAGAATAAGAACTGTTGTGGAACCACCACTCATCAGTCCACTTGCCCCCCAAATTCCCCATATTGCTGCCGCCGTACTCCCGCGCGTCGCTGTTAAACAACTCCGTATAGAAACCCGGTTCCGGCACTCCTACCCGATAGTGAGAGTGCGGCTGCGGCGTAAAATTGCACACCGTCACCACAAACTCGTCGCCATCCTTCTCTCGGCGCACAAAGGCTACCACGCTGTGCCGGTTGTCGGTGCAATCAATCCACTCAAACCCATCCTCAGCAAAATCTTGACTGTAAAGTGCCGTTTCGCTGCGGTACAAATTGTTCAAATCCTTAAAAAACAGCTTCAACTTTTGGTGCGGCTCAAATTGCAGCAACTGCCACTGCAAATCCCCCCAAACGTTCCACTCGTGCCACTGGCCGAACTCCATCCCCATAAATATCGTTTTCTTTCCGGGATGAGCAAACATAAAAGTAAACAAACACCGCACGTTTGCAAACTTTTGCCATTCGTCCCCTGGCATTTTCCCGATGATGTGAGCCTTGCCGTGTACTACCTCATCGTGGGACAAAGCCAGCATAAAATTCTCGCTGTGGTTGTACCACATACTGAAAGTTATGTTGTTCTGGTGGAACTGGCGGAACCACGGGTCCATGTGGAAATAGTCGAGCATATCGTGCATCCAACCCATGTTCCACTTTAGGTTGAAGCCCAAGCCGCCTACATAGGTCGGCCAAGATACCATCGGCCAAGAGGTAGATTCTTCGGCGATCGACAGCGCACCTGGGAAATAGCTAAAAATGACGTGATTCGCCTGTCGCAGAAAATCTGCCGCCTCGATATTTTCCCGGCCGCCGTACTGGTTGGTCAACCATTCTCCGGGTTCGCGGCAGTAATCCAAGTACAGCATCGAAGCTACGGCATCTACGCGAATCCCGTCGATGTGGTATTTGTCAAACCAGAACAGAGCGTTTGATACTAGGAAATTCCGCACTTCGTTGCGGCCGTAGTTAAATACTAGGGTTCCCCACTCTTTGTGCTCGCCCTTGCGGGGGTCGGCGTGTTCGTACAAGTGAGTTCCGTCAAAGAAAGCCAAACCGTGTCCGTCTTTGGGGAAATGCCCGGGCACCCAGTCCACCAATACGCCAATGCCGTTGGCGTGGCACTGGTCAACAAAATACATGAAATCTTCAGGTTTGCCGTAGCGGGAAGTTGGGGCGAAATAACCGGTGACTTGATAGCCCCAAGAACCGTCGAAAGGATGTTCTGCCACTGGCAGTATTTCGATGTGAGTGAATCCCAAATCTTTGACGTAGGGAATCAGCCGATCGGCCAATTCCCGGTAAGTCAGAAAGCGCGCACCGGGATTCAGTTCCGAAACTTGTACTGCTGGTTCTATTTCCCCATTTGGTAGCACGGCGGGTTCGTCAGTAGCAGCGTGCAGCCAAGAACCGATGTGGCATTCGTAAACCGAAACCGGCTGCGTCAGTTGGTCTGTGTGCCGCCGCTGTTCGATCCAAGCGCTGTCGTTCCAAGTGTAGGTATTTAAGTCGGTGACAATTGATGCTGTTTTCGGTCGCACTTCTTGCTGGAAACCGTAAGGATCGGACTTTTCGTAGGGATGTCCGTCTTGGTTTTTCACTTCGTATTTGTAGTGAGTTCCCACGAGTAGTCCCGGAATAAATAATTCCCAGATCCCGTTTTGAGATTTCCGCATTTGATGTTTGCGGCCGTCCCAATAGTTGAAATCGCCTAAAACAGAGACGTTGCGGGCATTCGGGGCCCAAACGGCAAAATATACTCCTGTGATGCCGTCTACTTCGGTGAAGTGCGCCCCCAGTTTTTCGTAAATCCGGTGGTGGTTGCCTTCTGAGAATAAGTGAAGGTCAAATTCTGTGAGTTTGGGCGATCGAAAGGCGTAGGGGTCGTAAATAAAGCGTTCGTGTTCTCCTTCTTTGACCCGCAGTTGATAGTTTGCTAGTTCTGGGATTTCGATCGTACATTCAAAAAAATGAGGGTGATGCTCTGATTTCATCGGGTATTCGGCCCTGGCCTCCGGCACAACTACCGATACCGCATCCGCATTCGGCAGATAAGCTCGGACGGCCCAGACTTTTTTGCCATTTTCTTCGATCGCGTGGGGGCCAAGCACTTCAAATGGATCGTGGTGCTGATTCCACACAATCCGGTCAATCTGTTCAAAGGGGACGGTCACGGGCATAGAACTACCTACCTGAATCTTTTAACTTAATCATTTTCAAAACCAAAACCTGAGACAGCGCGACACTTCACATTTTTTTACATTTTTTTTGCTAATCCTATCACTTATTAACATGAATTTGGCTGCCTCGGCTGCTGCGCCCACTTTGACTCAGACAGCAGGCAAAAGATTTCCCAGCTCGGCGGCCGAGCTGGGATTTTATATCAATTCCGGTACAGCCGGAATTGATATAGAGGACACGGCACTGCCGTGTCCCTACAATTGATCGTGGTAGGGACACGGCAGTGCCGTGTCCTCCGTTTATATCATTCCGATGCTAACGGAATTGATATTACGGCTAACATCTAACTATAGAAACAGTTAAAACAAATTAAAAAATTTATATTTTCCCAAAATTATCCTTGACTTTTTCTAGAATGTGTGATAAGAACGACTTTTTTCAAGCTCTTGTCGATTCCTTAACCCAGGGGCGTCAAAGAGCGTGAGTTTTGGAAAGAACTTAATTATCGTTAATAGCTGGAATTTTCAGGTAGGGACGATCGCCCGACGGGTGCGGTTTGAAATCCAGGAGGCAGCCAAGGATACTAAATGGGGTATTGAGCGAATCAAAGCTAAATGACTCAGCCGCGCAGCAGCAATATCTGCATACCTGCCATCAGGTTAGTGTGGGATGAAGAGGCGGGTCAACGCAGGTACGGAGTTGACCAATTAATTTTCGCAGTCACAGATCAATTTATCAACAAATTCTCGGAGACGTTCAGGCCAGTCGGGAACAGCCTTAAGTTTCTCTTTTTGTCCTTCGTAACCTTTGAATCCGATCGTTTCCTTGTCTAGAGGGCGTTTGAACCGTTTCTTCGCGCCGAATGTATTATTTTTTTGGAATGGCATTGACACGCTAAGTTGATAGTAAGTTAACTTACATATACCATGAACCACAAGGTTCTTGTAACCTAGCGAATCAGCGGGCGCAAGCGGCAGTAAGGGGACGTACTGAACTTTAGTAAAAGCATCAGACAACTAACACCCAACTTGAGGCCTAGACCGATGCGAGTGAAAAATGCGAGGAGCAAACCATTTTTCACTCGCAGGCTAGGCTCGTTGGGCACAGACTCCGCGATCGCCCTAGTTAGGGAGACGTTTTAGGAGAAGGGGAAGCAGATCCACCAGCCCCAGGAGTAGTCTTTGGAGAGGGATTCGGTGTTGGAGAAGAAACAGGAGGAGTAGTAGTAGTAGTGCCGCCCGGAGAGGGGCTGCTGGGGCTGGTGGTCTCACCGCCGCAAGCACCGAGGGCTGCTGCCAAGCTCAGTACCAAAGTCAAACGAATTAATCCCTTGTTCATAAACACTCCTTAACATTGAAAACCCATCGCAAGGAAGGGAATAGTGTACTTGAGAAACAATGCTGGCACGAATAGATCAACGATTCGCTCGTTGATTACAATACTGCATTTATTAATAAATTTCACATAGATTCTGGCGAACGGGCAAAGATTTCCTTTTTTTTGCTCATCCTGAAGTCAAAGAGACGGGTGGTAGGATGGGTTGGTTGGTTTGTGAGGTATCTTTGGTAAGGATAATCGATCGAGCCGGTGATTGCCAGAATTGGCGATCGGCAACGCCGAAAAAACTTCTAACCTCAATCAAGCTGAAGCTGCCCCACTTTACTTATTGGTGAACTCTATGACCGCTGCTATCAGATCCCCGGATTCTCGCCGCTCCCGATCGACCCGCAAGCCCGCTGCAGGTCCAGGCAGCAGCAAAGTTACTTCTATTGCCCGAGCTAGGCGGGCGAAGACAGGGCCAGTATTGCCCAACTACTCGGCAGCCGACGACGAACAGGCGATTGCTCGCGCGCAAGCATCGGTGCTGAAAGTGATGCCCGATCGTCAGTCGCAGCCGGTGTGGCTGCGATCGCTCCTGCGGGTGCAGCGCGCCTCCTCAGCGGCAGTAGTTCTGCTTTTGGGCGGTGCTCTGACTCTCTACGGCTTGACTGCTTACAGCGAGCAGCGCTGGAATCAAGAGTATCAAAAGCTGGAAACTCTGCGCCGGGGGGAACAGCAGTTGAGTGCTGCTAGCGAAGTTTTGAAACACCAACTTGCTAAAGAAGCCCAAAATCCAGAAACCGGTTTGGCTCCGCAGAAGCCTGCGGACACGATTTTCTTGTCGCCGCCCCCCCCAAGTCGATCGCACGTTGCGGTGGCATCAAACTCAGAAGAACCCGCTCTTAAGCATCGAGCGGGTGTGGAAACGCCGCTGGGCTATTGAGGGGTCAGCGCCGATAGGGCCTTTCGGGGCAGAGTGTCCGAGGGCCCGAGAATTTGAGGGCGGTTGCTATAAAATCTAAAATCTAAAATCTAAAATCTAAAATGATTTAACTTAATTTTTAATTTTATGAGCTACGATCCCCGCTTTGACCGCTACAGATCGCCGAATTTTAAACGCCCAAAACCGTCGGGCGATCGCACTTTGTGGGGAAAACCAGCTAAACCAAGAGTGGACGCTACCGCTAGCAGACAGCCTCGGCGACCGCTGGAGCGTTTAAAACGCAGCAAGTTTCGCTTGTGGGCGGTTTGGGCGGTGTTGATGCTGGGGGGGCTGGGGCTGGCTGTCAATTTGTTCTATTTGCAGGTGACGCGAGCTCCGGCGCTGCGCAAACAGGCCGAGCAGCAGCAAACTCTCAAAACGAAGCCTTTTGTGCCGAGACGCCCGATTGTTGACCGCGCGGGGAATGTTTTGGCGATCGACAGACAGGTGTACACGCTCTACGCTCACCCGAAGTTGTTCAAGCACTCGAAGGCGGAAATTGCCGCTAAATTGGCTCCGATGCTGCCGATCGAACTGAGCCCGGGCAATACGGCGGAAACTGAATTGCTGCGAAGGTTTAATCTTGCTGAAAGCGGTATTACAATTGCGGATTCTCTGGCCCAAGAGGTTGCCGATCGCGTCGGCCGGATGCAAATTAAAGATAGTCCGGTGGATGGGCTGGAGTTGGTGCAGCAGCAGCAGCGTTTTTACCCGCAACAGGAATTGGCGGCGGATATCCTCGGTTATGTGGACGGGGAACGCAAGGGACAAGCTGGGGTGGAATACAGCCAGCAGAATTTGCTGGAACGATCGATGCCGTCGATTCAATTTAGCAGGTCGAGCGATGGGAATTGGGTTCCCGATCGGCTGACGGCGGGTTTTGTGCAGCTTGATGATTTGAAATTGCAACTGACGATCGACAGTCGCTTGCAGCGGGCGGCCCGGATTGCTCTCAAGGAACAAATGAATAAATACGGGGCGAAGCGGGGCACGGTGATTGTGATGGATGTCCGCAACGGGGAGTTGCTGTCAGTGGTAGCGGAACCTTCTTATGACCCGAATCAATATTTTAATTTCGATTTGTCGCGCTATAAAAATTGGGCTGTGACTGATGTTTATGAGCCTGGTTCGACTTTTAAAGCGATTAATGTGGCGATCGCTCTGGAAGCGGGTGCGGTCAAACCTAACACTGTGTTTAACGATGAAGGTCGGATTTACATGAATCCCTGGACTATCCAAAATTCCGATTACCAACAAGCAGGCGCGCGCGGCCCTTCTACTGTTACTGAGATTTTGAAACATTCTAGCAATGTGGGGATGGTGCACGTAATGAGAAGCATGAAAGCTTCTCTTTACTATCAAGCTTTAGAAAAACTCGGACTCGGACAAACTGCGGGAACTGATTTGCCTTTTGAAGTAACCAGTCAGCTTAAAAATCGAGAGCAATTTATTAATTCTCCGGTGGAAGTTGCTACTACGGCTTTTGGGCAGGGTTTTTCGATTACTCCGATGCAGTTGGTGCAGCTTAACGGGGCTTTGGCTAACGGGGGCAAGTTGGTAACTCCTCACGTGGTGCGGGGACTTTTCGATCGGGATGGTCAAGCTTATTGGAAGCTTCCGAGGGCTGTTCCGAAACAGGTTTTTTCGCCGTCCACTACTAAGCAAGTTTTAGACATGATGGAAACTGTGGTTGATGGTGGTACGGGGAAAGCTGCACAGATTCCTGGGTATCGGATTGCTGGGAAAACGGGGACGGCTCAAAAAGCTAATGGTGGTGGGGGTTATTCTAACAAGGCGATTATTACTAGCTTTGTGGGGATAATGCCTGTGGAGGCTCCTCGGTATGTGGTGCTGGCGGTGATTGATGAGCCGAAGGGTGGTACGGGGGGAAGTGTGGCGGCGCCGATTGTGGAGTCGGTGATGGAGGCGCTGATTTCGATTGAGAAGATTGCGCCCAGCAAGTAGGGAAACGGCCAGGCGCGGTGTCCTGATTTCGGGTAACGGGTAAAATCGCACCGGATCGGATTCGGATGTAACGATCGCCCGGTGGGGCGATGGAGGACACGGCAATGCCGTTTCCCTACGGCAAAATTATCGCTGGGGCGATCGGATGTAACGATCGCCCGGTGGGGCGATGGAGGACACGGCAATGCCGTTTCCCTACGGCAAAATTATCGCTGGGGCGATCGAATGTAACCATCGCCCGATCGTGCGATGGAGGACACGGCAATGCCGTTTCCCTACGCCAAAATTATCGTCAGGGCGATCGAATATAACCATCGCCCGATCGTGCGATGGAGGACACGGCAATGCCGTTTCCCTACCACAAAACGATCGATCGCCCGATCGGATATAACCATCGCCCGATCGTGCGATGGAGGACACGGCATTGCCGTTTCCCTACAAACCGTATTTTTACCAATGTTTAAAAACGCAAATCTAGCAAAATAGGGTGATTTTTCTGATGTTCTAGTTTCTGAGGATTGTCGCCCCAACGCTGAGGATTGTTGATGATGTATTGCCTTTTACAATTCAAAATTTCTTCATCGCGGATTATTGATTCGTGAAAACCATCTTGCCAGACAGGAACTTCTGTTGTTTTGCAGAATTTATGAATGAATCTGGTAACAGCACCTTTATACGAACGGATCGCGGTAGGAATAGAACCGCGAACGGGTTGACCTAATTGTTCGGGGGTAGGGACACGAGTTTGCTGTTTCCTTACCGGGGTATTGTCAACGATCGTCAAAAGTCCATGTATATGATCGGGCATAATCACAAAGGTATCTAATTGAAAGCGGGAAAAATGATTGGGAATGTCTAACCAACAAATGTGGGCAAGATAACCTAAAAAATTTAATTGCATTTTACCGTCAATCACTTCGCCAAATATACATTGTCGTTCCTTGGTGCAAATTGTAATGCAATAAACACCCGGTTGAGTATAATCGTATCCTTTAAGACGAACAGAATGGCGGTGGTGTTTTTGGGGGTCGTAAGGCATAGTATGAAAATAGAATAGTAGGAATATAAAAATAGTAGGGACACGGCACTGCCGTCTCCTAATTTCGGGTAATGGGTGAAATTAACCGGATTGGACGATCGAATTGCCCGATCGCCCGATCATCGAATATAACCATCGCCCGGTGGGGCGATGGAGGACACGGCAGTGCCGTTTCCCTACGCCAAAATTATCGATCTCGGGTGTAACGATCGCCCGATGTGGCGGTGGAGGAGACGGCAATGCCGTTTCCCTACGCCAAAATTATCGATCGGGCGATCGGATGTAACCATCACCCGATTTGTAGGGACACGGCACTGCCGTCTCCTAATTTTGGGTAATGCGTAAAATCGATCGGGCGATCGGATATAACCATCGCCCGGTGGGGCGATGGAGGACACGGCAGTGCCGTTTCCGTACCACAAAATGATCGATCGCGCGATCGGATATAACCATCGCCCGATGGGGCCATGGAGGACACGGCAGTGCCGTTTCCCTACGCCAAAATTATCGGTCAGGGCGATCGGGGATCTAACCATCGCGCGATTTGTAGGGAAACGGCACTGCCGTCTCCTGATTTTGGGTAATGCGTAAAATCGATCGGGCGATCGGATATAACCATCGCCCGGTGGGGCGATGGAGGACACGGCAGTGCCGTTTCCCTACCACAAAATGATCGATCGCCCGATCGGATATAACCATCGCCCGATCGTGCGATGGAGGACACGGCAATGCCGTTTCCCTACCACAAAATGATCGATCGCCCGATTTGTAGGGACACGGCACTGCCGTCTCCTAATTTCGGGTAACGGGTAAAATCGCACCGGAATCGAATATAACCATCGCCCGATGGGGCGATGGAGGACACGGCAGTGCCGTTTCCCTACCACAAAATGATCGATCGCCCCATTTGTAGGGACACGGCAGTGCCGTGTCCTGATTCCTGACTGCCGTGTCCTGATTCCTGACGCACCGTACATCTCAGTAACAGTATCGATTTTTGTCATTGTCTGGATTGGGTTTGCTTTGTCTTTTGGAGGTGCGTTGATGTCCTAAAAGTGTAGAGATGATAACGCAGCGATCGCCATTTTTGAGATTAGGATGAGATAGTGTGAGGTTTCCTTTTGCTAGAATGCTTGTTAGGCCGCACTCGTCACTGCTGTTATATACTGGGCAACCTCGGTAATTGAACATGGCTCGCCAGACTGTTCCATTTTCTTTTACTAGATTTGTGTTTTCATTGACCTTACGCAATGTTGTGTCATTTGTATTTATCTGAATTTGATGTTCTAGGTTTTTCCATTGGTTGGCTGGTACTTGGGCTGGGGAAATATCGGATTTGTGAATTGCTACCTGTACATTTTGTCCTACTTGTTTGAAGCTGGCTTGCCATGAGGTTTTGTCGCGTTTGGCGTTGCTTTGGGCTAGTTCCATTGCCCAATAAGCTCGATCGAGCGATAGCTTTAAACGGTGGTTGTTGATGAACATCAGCCAACTGGGGGCGGCGATCGCACTAAATATCCCTAGGATTAAAATAATTATTAAGAGCTCGATCGTTGTAAAACCTGCGGCAGGTGTAGTGGCTCTGCCTTTGAGCGTTTTATTTATTGACACGTAGATGCACTCCTTGATATTTAGCTTGAAAAAAAAAATAGCTCGGAGCAGCTATTTTTGCTTGGGTTTATTTTAAGTGTTGAGTTTGGTTTTTGTGTAGATCGGTATTTACTGAAAAATTATATTTATTTAATAAAGCTGCGGGTAATATCAATTGGGCTCTTCATCGGAATGATATAAACGGAGGACACGGCACTGCCGTGTCCCTACCACGATCAATTGTAGGGACTTAGGCACTCGCGGTGTCCTCTATATCATTCCGGTGCAGCCGGAATTGAT